>NZ_JBCLVE010000010.1:0-218079 GCF_039548515.1 Luteimonas qiangzhengi
TCGTGGCGGGCTTTGCGGAAAGCGGGGCCGCATCGCTCTGCTCTCCGAAGCCGAGCCCCGTCGCGGCCGGGAGGCCTTGCGCGTAAGTAAAGGAGGAGGCCGTAGCCGCAGGCGCAGGCCGGGGGACATGGAGCGCAAGGCCTCCCGGCCGCGGCGGGGCCCATCAGGTCACGACGAGGTAAATCGAAGGAGCAGCCCCGGACCTTGGAGATGAGCCATAAAAAAAACCCGGCCGCTTTCGCGACCGGGTTTCCAGAAAACGACGCTGCCGGAGAGGTGACAGCAGATCGTTTGATCAGCTCTTGCGGGTGGCCTTGGCAGCCTTGGAGGCAACGTCCTTGGCCTGCTCGGTGGCGGATTCGATCTGACCCTTGGCGATCTGGCCGATGGCCTCGTTGGTCTTCAGCGTGCTGGCGAGGGCTTCCTGGCCGGCGTTGATGCTGCGCTCAACGTTCTCGCGGGCAACCTGCACGCCCTTCGGCCACAGGTTCTTGTAGCCGTCGTTGTCGCGGGCCTCGGCGGCCTGGCCGAAGAAGGCAAACGCCGCGTTGACGCTTTCTTCCAGGGTGCTCATCTGCAGCGCGAACACCTTCTCGGCATTCTGCAGGGCCAGCTGATTGACCTGGGCTGCGGTGTCGGCGAACTGGCGCGTGGCGGCGGCGAACTGTTCGTTGTACTGGTTGTACTGGTTGTACTGGTTCATGGCGGAACTCCTGCATTGGGCTTGAAGGGCCGGCAGGCTTTTGCCGGTTTGTGCGGTGCACCATAACCCAGCTTTTGCTGCGATGCAACATTTGCGATTTGGGTGTATTAAGGCCCGCGGTAGCGGCAGCCGGCGCTGCAGGTTTCGTGCACCACCACTTCGTCCAGCTCCGGCACCACCGGCTTCAGCCGGTCCCAGATCCACATCGCCAGGCGCTCGCTGGTGGGATTGTCCAGGCCCTCGATGTCATTGAGGTAGTTGTGGTCCAGCTGCTCGTACAGCGGCCGGAAGGCGGCCTTGAGATCCGCGAAATCCATGATCCAGCCGGTGTGTTCGCCAGGCTCGCCGGTCACATGCAGTTCGATCCGGAACGAATGCCCATGCAGGCGCGCGCACTTGTGGCCCTCGGGCACATTCGGCAGCCGGTGCGCGGCTTCAACGGTGAACACCTTGTAGATATGCATGGACATGGCGAATGTGGGAGCGCGAAGGGGGGGCAACAGGATACCGCGGCGGCTCAAGCGGTAAGGTTGCAGTTCCTTCCGGCCGTGGCTTTCCGTGAGCACCTATTCCCTCGACGCCGTCTTCCGTCCACGCTCGATTGCGCTGGTGGGCGCCAGCCCGCGGGAGCGTTCGCTGGGGCGGCTGGTGCTGCGCCAGCTGCTCGACGGCGGCTTCGCCGGACAGGTGGGCGTGGTCAATTCCCGCTATGCGCAGATCGAGGGCGTACGCACGGTCAAGCGCATGCCCGAACTGGGCTTCCAACCCGATCTGGTGCTGATCGCCGTACCGCCCAGGGCGGTGGCGAAGGTGGCCGCGGCGGCGGCTGACTGCGGTGCCCGCGCCGTGGTGGTGCTGACCCGCGGCATGGGGTCGGGGCCGGAGTCGTACAACGCCGCGCTGGAAGCGGTGGCGCGCCCGCGCGGACTGCGCATCGTGGGGCCCAACTGCCTGGGCGTGGTGGCGCCGCATTCAAAACTTTTCGCGAGCTTTGCCGCGCAGCGTCCAGAGCCGGGCGATCTGGCCCTGGTGTCGCAGTCCGGTGCCGTTGCCGCAGCCGTGCTGGAGTGGGCGCACACCCGTTCGATCGGGTTCTCGGCGGCGATCTCGCTCGGCGACGCCATCGATGTCGATTTCGCCGACATGCTCGACTGGTTCGCCACCGACTACCGGACCCGCGCGATCCTGCTCTACATCGAGCACGTGCGCGATGCGCGCAAGTTCATGTCCGCCGCCCGTGCGGCGGCCCGTGCCAAGCCGGTGGTGGTGGTCAAATCCGGCCGCCATGCGCCGCCGGCCGGCGTGGCGCAGACCCATGCCGCGGCGCTTGCCCTGCCCGATCACGTGTATGACAGTGCCTTCCGCCGCGCGGGCCTGCTGCGGGTGCACGCGCTGGATGAACTGTTTGCCGCGGCCGAAACGCTCTCGCACCTGGTGAGCCTGCCGGGCGACCGGATGGCGGTGCTGACCAACGGCATGGGCACCGGCATGCTTGCCCTGGACCGGCTGGTGGACGCGGGTGGCCGTCCGGCGCAGCTGTCAGGACAGACGGTGGAAACTCTCGACCAGCAGCTGCAGCGCGGCTGGTCGCGAACCAATCCGGTCGACGTACTGGGCGATGCGGACGGCGAGCGCTATGCGCAGGCTCTGGAGGCGTTGCTGCATGACGATGGCGCCGATGCGGTGCTCGCCATCCACGTGCCCACGGCGCTGTCGCCCCCGCAGGAGGCCGCGCAGGCTGTGGTCGACACGCTGCGCGCGCACCCGGCCAAGGCGCGGCGCAAGCCGACGCTGGCAGTGTGGATGGATGGCGATGACGAGGCCGAGCGCATCCTCGGCGGGGCGGGCGTGCCGACCTACGCCACCGAGGCCGAGGCGGTGCGCGGGTTCATGTATCTGGCCCGGCACCGCCAGGCGCAGATCGCGCTGCGGGAAACCCCGCCCAGCCTGCCCGACGACTTCAGTGTTGACCTGGCTGCCGCCCGGGCGGTGATGCAGCAGGTGCTGGAGGCGGGTCGGACCCTGCTGGATCCGCTGGAAGTGGCCACGCTGCTCGCGGCCTATGACATCCCGTATGCGCCCAGCGTGGTGGCCGCGGATCCCGAGGCGGCGGGGCAGGCTGCCGAAGCGCTGCTTGCGGCCGGTTCGGCGGTGGCGGTGAAGGTGCTCTCGGCGGATATTCCGCACAAGTCCGATGTGGACGGCGTGCGTCTGAACCTGGTCAGCGTGGAAGGCGTGCGCAAAGCCGCCGCGGAGATTCTGCAGCGGGCCGCTGAGCTGCGACCGGAGGCCCACCTTGAAGGCGTCAGCGTGCAGCCGATGATCCTGCGGCCCAAGGCGCGTGAGCTGATTGCCGGCATTGCCGACGATCCGGTGTTTGGCCCGGTGGTGGTGTTCGGGCGCGGCGGGGTGGCGGTGGAGCTGATCGACGACAAGACCCTGGCCTTGCCGCCGCTGGACCTGCGCCTGGCCCACGAGATGATCGGCCGCACCCGGGTATCGCGCACCCTCAAGGGCTACCGTGACGTGCCGGCGGCGGACGAGCGCGCGGTGGCGCTGGTGCTGGTCAAGCTGGCGCAGCTGGCGGCGGACCTGCCGGAAGTGCTGGAAGTGGACATCAATCCGCTACTGGCCGATCGCAGCGGGGTGATCGCGGTGGATGCGCGGGTAACCGTGGCGCCCTCGCGCCGGCTGCATCGCGGTCGCGGCCATCCGCGCTTCGCGATCCTGCCGTATCCGCGCGAATGGGAGCGCACGATCACCCTGGCCAACGGCAAGCAGGCGTTCGTGCGGCCGGTGCGGCCGGAGGACGAGGCGCTGTTCCGGGCGTTCTTCGACAAGGTGACGGCGGATGACCTGCGCCTGCGGTTTTTCCAGGCGGTGAAGGATTTCAGTCACGAGTTCATCGCCCGATTGACCCAGCTGGATTACGCCCGGCAGATGGCGCTGGCGGCGATCGATCCGGAGACGGGTGAGATGCTGGGGGCGGTGCGGCTGGTGTCGGACGCCAATTACGATCGCGGCGAGTACGGGATCATGGTGCGTTCGGATCTGAAGGGGGCGGGGCTGGGCTGGCAGTTGATGCAGGTGATGATCGAGCTGGCGGAGTGGCTGGGGCTGAAGATGATCGAGGGGCAGGTGCTGCGGGAGAACACGACGATGCTGTCGATGTGCCGCAACCTCGGTTTCAACGTCGCCCCCGACCCGGACGACATGACGGTCATGCTGGTCAGCCTGCCGGTGGAAGGATCCCCGTCGCCAAGTCCATCACGTTCCGTGTAAAGGCTTTTCCGGTAGGAGCGCGCCATGCGCGCGAAGCCGCGTGACCCATGCAATCCCGGCAATCGCCGCAACGGTCCCCATGGATGGGTTTACGGCGTGCCCCGCACTGGCCTGGCCCGGCCGGCCGCCCGCCGGTACAAAAACAATCGTTGTCACGCGGCTTCGCGCGCATGGCGCGCTCCTACTGGGGTTTTGTCGTCAGGGGTCCTGGTGGCCGCCGGCTACGGGCAGGCGCCAGCCGCGGCGCAGGGCCAGCCAGCGCAGGGTGAAGCACAGGGTTGCGCCTGCAATGGCGACCGGGGCGTGGGGCAGGTCGAGTTCGTGGCCCATCACCATCACCACCGAGGCGAGCAGGGCGGCGAGGGCGTAGAGCTCGTAGCGCAGGACGGTGGGCACCTGGGCGACGAGTACGTCGCGGACGATGCCGCCGCCGATGCCGGAGAGGATTCCCATCATGACTGCGCCCACGGGGCCGACGCCGGCGTGGAGGGCCTTGTCCGAGCCGATCACAGCGAACAAGGCCAGGCCGATGGCATCGGTGAGCTGGACCGGGTTGCGCAGCTGTTCCACCCGTTCGTGGCGGAAGAAGGTGAGCAGGCCGGCGGCGAGGGAGATGGCCAGGTAGCGCCAGTCGGCGACGGCGACGGGGGTGACGCCGAGGACGATGTCGCGGGTCATGCCGCCGGCGGTGGCGGCGGCAAAGGCGAGCACCAGTACGCCGAACAGGTCGAGGCGGTGGCGTACGGCGACCAGGCCGCCGCTGATGGCGAAGGCGAAGGTGCCGATGAAGTCGAGCAGGGTGACGAAAGCGAGAGTCATTGCTCCAGTAGACCCCGCCTGCGTTCAGGATGGAAGCCGAGGGAGGGGAGGACAAATCCGGCCGATTGGAGTACAAATGTACTCTATGAGCAAATCCCTGAGTCCCCGTCGTGCCGCCATCCTCTCGTTCATCCGTGACCGGGTGGCCAACCATGGCCAGCCGCCCACGCTGGCCGAGATTGCCCAGGCCAGCGGATTGGCCTCGCGCGGGGCGGCGCGCAAGCATGTGCTGGCGCTGGCCGAGGTGGGGCTGGTGGAGTTTGCGCCGGGCCAGGCGCGCGGGGTGAGACCGGCGGGGATGCGGGCGCGGGCGGATCTGCTGCGGGTGCCGGTGCTGGGCCGGGTGGCGGCGGGTGCGCCGATCGGGGCCGATGCCGGGCTGGTGGATACGCTGAGCCTGGATGCGCGGCTGTTCTCCTCCGTGCCCGATTACCTGCTGCGGGTGCAGGGCGATTCGATGATCGACGACGGCATCCTGGATGGCGATCTGGTGGGAGTGAAGCGCAGCCCCGATGCGCACGATGGGCAGACGGTGGTGGCGCGGCTGGATGGGGAGTTGACCATCAAGCGGCTGTCGCGCGGGGCCGATGCGCTGCGGCTGCTGCCGCGCAATCCCGCCTATGCGCCCATTGTGATCGAGCCCGGCCAGGACTTCGCCGTTGAAGGCGTGTTCTGCGGCCTGGTGCGGCGGGGCTGATATGGGCGCGGTGATCGCCATTGATGCGCTGGTCGAACAGCGCCGGATCTGGAAGGGACGGCCGCCTCCGCGCCCGGCCGAAGGCCAGCCCACGGGCCATGCGGCGCTGGATGCGGTATTGCCCGCGGGCGGCTGGCCCGAGGGGGCGTTGAGCGAGATCCTGGTGCCGGCTGACGGGGTGGGCGAGCTGCGGCTGCTGTGGCCGGTGCTGGCGCGGTTGAGCCGGACGGGGGAGCGGGTGGTGCTTGTGGCGCCGCCGTACGTGCCCTTTGCCCCGGCCTGGCAGGCGGCGGGCGTGGACCTGCGCCGGGTGGAGGTGGTGCAGGCTGCCACGGAGCGTGATGCGCTGTGGGCCACCGAGCAGTGCCTGCGTTCGGGCAGCTGCGGTGCGGTTCTGTGCTGGCCGCTGAAGGCCGACGACCGTGCCCTGCGCCGGCTGCAGGTGGCAGCCGAAGCCGGGCGCACCCTGGGCCTGGCGACCCGGCCGCTGGTCGCGGCGCGCAATCCTTCCCCGGCGGCGCTGCGGATCGCGATCGACGCGCACCCGGCGCAGCTGCGGGTGCTCAAGTGCCGCGGCGGGCTGGCGCCGCCGCAGCCTATTCCGTTCGGGGATGCTTCCTTCGGGGATGCTCCATTCGGCGATGCTTCATCCAATGGCGCGCCTGCCCGCACCGGGGCCGCGATCCACCGGATCGGACGCAAGGGCTGAGCCATGCGCTGGGTCTGCATCCTGCTGCCGCGGCTGGCGCTGGACGGCGCGCTGCGACGCTGTCCGGATCCGGGCGCCCCGCTGGCGCTGGTGTCCGGTGCGCGCCAGCGGCGGGTATTGCATGCGGTCAATCCTGCCGCACGGGCGCTGGGCCTGCGCCGGGGCATGGCGCTGACCGCGGCCCAGGCGCTGGCCCACGGTCTGGCCACCCTTGATCACGATCCCGATGAAGAGGCGCGCTGGCACCGCTTCCTGGCTGCGTGGGCCTACCGCTTCAGCTCCCAGGTCAGCACCCGCTGGCCGCATGCGCTGGTGGTGGAAATCCAGGGCAGCCTGGGGCTGTTTGGCCCTTGGCCACGGTTTGAGGCACGGCTGCGGGAAGAGCTGACCCAGCTCGGTTTCGCCCACCGGATCGTGGCCGCTCCTAATCCGGTCGCGGCGCGGGTCCTGGCCAATGCCCACGATGGACTGGCCATCGAGACCGGGACGCCGCTGCGGCGCGTGCTGGGCCAGCTCCCGGTCGAGCGCGCCGGCTTTGCGCCCGAGGCGGGGGCCGCGTTCGCGCGCATGGGCCTGCGCAGCCTGCGCGAAGTGATGGCGCTGCCGCGCAATGCCATCGCCCGACGGTTTCCGGCCCGGGTGCTGCAGCATCTGGATGAGCTGACGGGCGAACGTGAGGTGGTGCTGGACTGGTACCGGCCGCCGGACCGTTTCGACATGCGCATCGAACTGGGCCATGAAGTGATTTCCTCGCAGGCGCTGCTGTTTCCGCTGCGACGGCTGACCTCTGATCTGGCTGCCTACCTGGCCGGGCGTGATGGCGGAGTACAGCGCTTCAACCTGCTGCTTGAGCACGATGGGCGGGCCGATACCAAGGTGCCGGTAGGCCTGCTGGCGCCGGAACGTGAGGAGGCGATGCTGTTTGAACTGGCGCGCGGGCGGCTGGAGCAGGCAGCAGTGCCGGCGCCGGTGCGCGCGGTGGCGCTGGTGGCCGACGAGCTGCCCGCATTCGTGCCTGCACATCGCGAACTGTTCGATGAGCGTTCGCAGCAGGCGATGGCCTGGGAGCAGCTGCGCGAACGGCTGCGCGCGCGTCTGGGCGAAACCTCGGTGCACGGGCTGCGTGTGCATGCCGATCATCGTCCGGAAAAAGCCTGGACTCCGGAAGCGGGGGAGGTCACCGCCGCCGCCGCCACCACCACCGCCGTACAGGCATCGCGGCCGGGGTGGCTGTTGCCGCATCCCGTGCCTCTGCGCGGGCCGCCGCCGCAGGAGCTGGGTGCGTGCGAGCGCATCGAGACAGGCTGGTGGGACGGCGGTGACGTGCGCCGTGACTACCGCATTGCCCACCTGTCCACCGGGCAGAAGGCCTGGGTGTTCCAGCCGGTGCGCGGCGAGGGCGGCGGCTGGTGGCTGCACGGGTGGTTCGCATGAGTGCCGGTTACGCCGAACTGCACTGTCTGTCCAACTTCAGCTTCCAGCGCGGGGCCTCCAGCGCGGCGGAGCTGTTCGAGCGTGCGAAATGCCATGGCTATCAGGCCTTGGCAATCACCGACGAGTGCACGCTGGCCGGCATCGTCCGCGCCTGGCAGGCGGCGAAGAAAGCCGGGCTGCCGCTGGTGGTGGGCAGCGAAATGCGGGTGGAAGGCGGCCCGAAGCTGGTGTTGCTGGTCGAGGATCTGGCCGGCTATCAGGCGCTGTGCCGGATCATCACCACCGCGCGCAGACGCGCGCCAAAGGGCGAATACCGGCTGCTGCGCGAGGATCTTGATGCCGGCGTCGATGGGCTGCTGGCGCTGTGGGTCCCGGAGATGGAAGCGCTGGTGGGAGACAAGGCAGCTGACACCGCCTGCGGGGACCACACGAACTGGCTGAAGCAGCTGTTTCCCCAACGGCTGTGGATCGCGGTGGAGCTGCACCGCGGGCCGGGCGATGGCGTACAGCTGTCCGGGTTGCAGGCGCTGGGCGAGCGCCACGAAGTTCCGCTGGCGGCCGCCGGCGACGTTCACATGCACGCACGCGGGCGGCGCGCGCTGCAGGACGTGATGGCTGCGGTCCGCCATCGCGTCACCGTGGCCGAAGCCGGCTGGCGCCTGTTTCCCAATGGCGAACGCCACCTGCGGCCGCTGCCGGCATTGGCGGAGCTGTATCCGCCGGGGCTGCTCGAAGAAAGCGTGCGCATCGCGCGCCGCTGCCGCTTTGACCTGGGGCAGCTGCGCTATCAGTACCCGCACGAACTGGTCCCCGAGGGCCACACTGCCGCCTCCTGGTTGCGCTGCCTGACGGAAGAAGGGCTGCGCTGGCGCTGGCCGGGCGGCGTTTCCGACAAAGCGCTGGCGCTGGTGGAAAAGGAGCTGGGACTGATCACCGAGCTCGGTTACGAAAGCTACTTCCTCACCGTGCATGACATCGTGCGCTTCGCCCGCAGCCGCGACATCCTGTGCCAGGGGCGCGGCTCGGCGGCCAACTCGGTGGTCTGTTACGCGCTGGGCATCACCGCGATCGACCCGGACCGGATCGGCATGCTGTTCGAGCGCTTCATCTCGCGCGAGCGCGACGAGCCGCCGGACATCGACGTCGACTTCGAGCACGAACGGCGCGAAGAAGTGATCCAGTACGTGTTCCAGCGCTATGGTCGCCACCGCGCGGCGCTCACCGCGGTGGCCAGCAGCTACCGCGGCGCGGGTGCGGTGCGTGATGTGGCCAGGGTGCTGGGCATGCCTGCGGACCAGGTCGACGCGCTGGTGGGCTGCATCGGCCACTGGAGCGATGCCTTGCCCGCGCCGGAGCGACTGCGCGAGCACGGCTTCGATCCCGACAGCCCGCTGCTGCATCGGATCCTGGTGCTGGCTGGCGAGCTGATCGGCTTCCCCCGGCACCTGTCCCAGCATCCGGGCGGCTTCGTGATCAGCGAGCAGCCGCTGCACTCGCTGGTGCCTGTGGAAAACGCCGCCATGGACGGGCGTACCGTGGTGCAGTGGGACAAGGACGACCTGGATGCGCTGGGCCTGCTCAAGGTCGACATCCTGGCGCTGGGCATGCTCACCGCGCTGCGTCGCTGCTTCGACCTGGTGAAAGAGCACCACGGCCCCGCATGGAACCTTGCGAGCATCCCCGGCAGTGACGCCGACACCTGGGAGATGATCGGCCGGGCCGACACGATCGGCACCTTCCAGATCGAATCGCGCGCGCAGATGGCGATGCTGCCGCGGTTGCGACCGAAGGAGTTCTACGATCTGGTGATCCAGGTGGCGATCGTGCGGCCGGGGCCGATCCAGGGCGACATGGTTCATCCCTACCTGCGCCGGCGCAGCGGCGAGGAGCCGGTGACCTATCCCTCGCCCGAGCTGGAAAAGGTATTCAAGCGCACCCTCGGCGTGCCGTTGTTCCAGGAACAGGTGATGGAGCTGGCGGTGGTGGCCGCCGGCTACTCGCCGGGTCAGGCCGACGACCTGCGACGCTCCATGGCCGCCTGGAAGCGCCACGGCGGGCTGGAACACCACCGCGAAAAACTCACCGCGGGCATGCTCGAGCGCGGTTACAGCATGGAGTTCGCCGACCGCATCTTCGAACAGATCAAGGGCTTTGGCAGCTACGGCTTTCCAGAATCCCACGCGGCCAGCTTCGCCCTGCTGACCTGGGCCAGCTGCTGGCTCAAGCAGAAGTATCCGGTGGCCTTCGCCTGCGCGCTGGTCAACAGCCAGCCGATGGGTTTCTACAGTGCCGACCAGATCCTGCAGGACCTGCGCCGGCACGGCGGGCAGGTGCGGCCGGTGGATGTGCGCTGGAGCTGCTGGGATTGCACGCTGGAGGCGGATGGCAAGGCAGGGTTTGCCCTGCGCATGGGATTAAGGATGGTGCGCGGGTTTCGGGAAGAGGACGCGCGCAGGATCGAACAGGCGCGCGATGTGCAGTCATTTGGCGGAGTGGATGACCTGTGCGAACGCACCATGCTGGCAGCGCGTGCGCGCGAACTGCTGGCCGATGCCGGCGCCCTGCGCGGCCTGGCCGGGCACCGCCATCGCGCGCGCTGGGCGGTGGCCGGGGTGGAAGAGCGTCGCCCGCTGCTGGATGCGGCCACGCAGCCGCGCGAGCAGCAGGTGGCGCTGCCGCTGCCCACCGCCGGCCAGGACCTGTTTGCCGACTACGCCACCGTCGGCACCACCCTCGGCCGGCATCCGCTCGCACTGCTGCGTGCCCAGCTTCGTGCCCGCCGCTGCCGCAGTTCGCGTGAGCTGGCGAACATTCCCCATGGGCGCAACATCCGCGCTGCCGGCATTGTGGTGGGGCGCCAGCGCCCGCAGACCGCGAGCGGGGTCACCTTCGTCACCCTGGAAGACGAGCACGGCATGATCAACGTGGTGGTCTGGCGGCAGCTGGCCGAGCGCCAGCGCCGCCCGTTCCTGGAGGCCCGGCTGCTGATGGTGGAAGGGAAGCTGGAGGCCGAAAACGGCGTGCGGCACCTGGTGGCCCATCGCCTGCACGACCTCACCGCCATGCTGGGAAATCTCGATGTACGCAGCCGCGACTTCCACTGACTCCTACAGAAAGGGAATATCACCGGGGTTTCACCGGGGGTGGATCGCCTGTCCGGCCGCCGCCATCATGCCCATGGTGTCCTTGAGCGCCGACGGTGAGCTGCCCAGACGCTCCAGGCATCCCTCCAGCATCTTCTGCTGGCCACGCGTTTCTTCCAGATGCTGCTCGATGCGTGCCTTCATCTGCGGGTAGTTGTCGATACGCGAAGCCTGGGCCTTGAGCATCCGCTCGGCCTGCTGTTCCATGGCGTGGGCGTCGCGCAGCCAGTCGAGCAGGTTTTCCCGTGGATCAGTCATCATCGTTTCTCCGTGGGGTTGTGGAGCCCTGATGTTTGCGGATACGACGTGATTTCCACGCGATACGTCGGCAAGCGGGACTACGCGACAGGTGCTCCCGGCAATCCGCGGGAGGGCGGGCTGGCCACGCTGTTGGCGCGACCCTCCGCTTGCAGCCAATATGCCGCTTCTCCAACTGGCCATGGGAAACTGATGCGCGCGCCGAAAAAATGGACCATCGCGGTGGTTGCAGTGTTGGTGGTGGGGCTGGTTGCCTGGGGCATCGCGGCGCTGCGCGGGCCGGTGCTGCCCGGCTACGAAGTGCAGGCGGGGCCGATGGTCCAGAACGTGGTGGCCACCGGGCGGGTGGCTTCGCCTTCGCGCGTCCAGGTGGGCGCCGAGATTGCAGGCCTGGTGCTTGAGCGCAGGGTGATGGACGGCGACCGGGTGACCCCCGGCGATGTGCTGGTGATCCTGCGCGCCCGTGACCTTGAAGCGCGCCGCGATGAGGCGCGTGCCGCACTGGACGCGCTGCGCGAGGCGGACCGGCCCGACGCCGAAGCGCGTCTGCGCCAGGCCAGCGCCGACCTGGCCCAGGCCGAGCGCGCCCATGCGCGCCGGCGCGAGCTGGCCGAACGACAGCTGGTGGCCCGGGAGAGCGTGGAGCAGGCTGCCCAGGCGGAGGTGGCCGCCCGCGCTGGCGCCGAGCAGGCGCGCCTTGCCCTGCAAGCACTATCCGGAGGTGCCCGCGAAGCACAGTTGCGCGAACGCCTGCAGGCGACCGAGGCCGAGCTTTCGCGGGCGGAAATCCGCGCCACTGCCTCCGGCGTGGTGCTGACCAGGGCGGTGGAGCCGGGCGACACCGTGGTGCCGGGTGACGTGCTGCTGGAGATCGCGGTGGACGCACCGGGTGAAATCCTGCTGCCGCTGGATGAGAAAAACCTGTCGATGCTGGCCGTGGGACAGTCCGCCATCTGTATCGCCGACGCGTTCCCCGGCCGTCCGTTCCGCGCCACCGTGCATCACGTTGCGCCCGGCATCGATCCGGCACGCGGCACGGTGGACGTGCGACTGCGCCTGGATCCGGCTGCCGATTTCGTCCGCCAGGACATGACGGTCACCGCCACCATCCTCACCGGCAGCCGCGACCAGGCGCTGGCCGTTCCCAACGACGCGCTGATCGATGCCGACGCCGGCAGCGACCAGGCATCGGTGCTGGTGCTGCGCGGTGGCCGCCTGCAGCGCACGCCGGTGCGGCTGGGCCTGCGTGGTCTTGCCCTGAGCGAGGTGGTGGAAGGTCTGCAGGAAGGTGATCGCGTTGTTGCAGCCAGCGCCATCGACCGGGCGGCACTGCCGCAGGATGGCAGCCGCGCCCGGATCAGCATCGAGCCCCTGCCGGATCCGGGCAGCAGCGCCACCCGCGGTGAACTGCCGGTCCGGCTCGACTGAGCCATGTGGATCGAAACCACCATCGCCATGCGTTTCCTGCGCCAGGGCCGGGCGCAGACGCTGTTGATCCTGTTCGGCATCGCGGTGGGCGTGGCGGTGATCGTGTTCGTGACCGCGCTGATCGCTGGCCTGCAGGACAACATCATCGAGCGCACCCTGGGCACCCAGTCGCACGTGCGGGTGGAAGCGCCGCGTGAGGTGAACCGGGTTGCCCCGGCCGCTGCCGGAACCCTGCAGTTGGTGCTGGAGGATCCGCGCCCGCAGGCGTTGCGACCCATCAACAATTGGCTGCAGGTGGTGGGCGTACTGGATCGCCTGCCGGGGGTAATCGCCGTGTCCCCGATCGTGTCGGGGCCTGCGTTCGGGCGCCGCGGCGAAGCGGTGGAGTCCGTGGCCCTGGTCGGTGTTGATCTCGACCGCTATCTGCAGGTGATCCCGCTGCATGAAAGCATGGTGGAAGGGCGGCTGGATGTCGGTTCGGGCAATGCAGTGATCGGCAGCAAGCTGGCCGAGGATCTGGGCCTGCGGGTGGGTGGCAAGCTGCGGCTCCAGGCGGGCGACGGTGGCGATGTGGTGGTCAACGTGGCCGGCATCTTCGAGCTGGGCGTGCGTGAGCTGGATGCCCGTTATGTGTACGTGGACCTGAAGCAGGCGCAGTCGCTGCTCGGCCTGCCGGGCGGCGTGACCGTGATCGACATGACCGTAGAAGACCTCTTTGCCGCCGACCGCATGGCAGGCCGGGTGGATGGGCTGACCGGGCTGCAAGCCGAGAGCTGGATGGAAACCAACGCCCAGCTGATGAACGCGCTGCGCTCGCAAAGTATGTCCACGAACATGATCAGCTTCTTCGTGGCGATCTCGGTCGCGCTGGGCATTGCCAGCGTGTTGGCGGTGAGCGTGGCCCAGCGCACCCGAGAGATCGGCATCCTGCGTGCCATGGGCACCCGCCGGCGGCAGATGCTGCGCGTGTTCCTGGTGCAGGGCGCGGTGCTGGGCATGGCGGGTTCGGCCATCGGCGCGCTGTCCGGCTTCGGCCTGGTGTGGGCGTTCAACAATCTTGGCCCGGGCCTGTTCGACGTGCCGTTGCCACCCACCCTGGTGCCGGCGGCGATGGCGCTGGCCACCATCGCCGGGGTCGGCGCGGCCATGGTGCCGGCGTCACGTGCCTCACGGCTTGATCCGGTGGAGGCGATCCGTGGCTGACGCCGCCGAAGTGCTGCGGCTGGAGGGGCTGCGCAAGTCCTACAACATCGGCCGGCCGAACGAAGTCGAAGTGCTGCATGGCATCGACATGCGCCTGGACAGCGCCGACTTCTCCGCCCTGGTCGGCCCGTCGGGGTCCGGCAAGAGCACCCTGCTTAACCTGATCGGCCTGCTCGACAGTCCCACGGACGGCGAGCTTTACCTGCAGGGCCAGCCCACCCGCCAGATGGACGACGAGGCGCGCACTGCCCTGCGCGGTCGGCATATCGGCTTCGTGTTCCAGTTCCATCACCTGATCGGCGCATTCACCGCGCTGGAAAACGTGCTGATGCCGTGGATGGTGGCCAACGGCCGCCCTGACCGCGAAGTGACCGATATCGCCCGCGGCCTGCTGGCGGACGTGGGGCTGGAAAAGTACGTCGACCGCAAGCCCGACCAGCTGTCCGGCGGCCAGCAGCAGCGGGTGGCCATCGCCCGCGCCCTGGTCACCCGTCCCTCGCTGCTGCTGGCCGACGAGCCTACCGGCAACCTGGACACCAAGACCGCGGCCGACGTGTTCGCGCTGCTGCGCCGATTCAACGAACAGTTCGGCTGCGCGGTGCTGGTGGTCACCCACGATCCGCGCCTGTCGGAACAGTGCGACCGCACGCTCACCCTGGTCGACGGGCATATCGTTTCCGACGAGACCCGCGACCAGTAGGCGCGACCTGCGTCGCAAATCCCGCAGTGCACAATGCGCATCGTGTCAAGTAGTGCCACAGTGGGTCCCGCACAGGTCGGGGAGCAGTCGAATGAACGCGACAAGCCTTGAGTCGATCCTTCGCTGGACAGGGAAGGTTGTACTGCTGCTGATGGTGATGGCGGCCGTGTACGCCGGTTACACGGCGATTTCCTACTGGCCCGAGATCCGCGTCTGAGGAAGGACCCATGAACAAGCGGCAATCCCGAATGTTCGCCATCGTGGGCACGGCCCTGGCCGCCATCGCCTTCGTTGGCCTGACCATCCACAGCCACATGCGCTTTGGCGATCTCACCAATGCGGAGAACATCACTCCCGAGGTGACCCACGGCAAGGATGTCTGGCACAAGTACAACTGCATCAATTGCCACACCCTGTTTGGTGAAGGCGCCTACTACGCCCCCGACCTGACCAAGATCACCCAGCACCGCGGCGAGGCCTACCTCACGGCCTATATGCGCGATCCCTCGCAGTTCTACGACGAGCAGCGCCATCGCCGGCTCATGCCCACCCAGGACCTGAGCGAGAAGGAGATCCACGACCTCATCAAGTTCCTCGACTGGGTGGCCAACGTCGACAACCAGGGGTGGCCGCCGCGGCCGATCCTGGTGGCTGGTGGCAGCGTCAACGTGGCCACGCAGGGTGAAGGCGTGGGCGCGGCTATCGCCCAGGAGGTCCGGCCGGTGAGCGCGGACAGCGATCCGCGCGCGATCGGCGAGCACCTGTTCCGCTCCACGGTCCCGGTGTGCACCGCCTGTCATTCGCTGCAGCCGGGCGTGCAGCTGGCCGGCCCGTCGATGGCCCACATCGCGCGGACCGCCGAGCAGACCCTCGCCTCCGCCGAATACACCGGCAGTGCGACCGACGTTGAGGGTTATCTGCGCGAAGCGATCGTCAATCCGAGCGCCCACCTGGTGCCGGGGGCGATGTTCTCCGCGGAGGGAACCTCCTTCATGCCCAACACTTATCCGGACACGCTGACCGATGAGCAGATCGACCAGCTGGTGGCATTCCTTGCAACGTTGAACTGAGACAGCCGGCGCCCAGCGCCTGCACGGGGAGATTTCCATGCGTTACAGGTCCCAATCCGTTGCCTACTGGTACTTCGCCGTGGCCATGGTGCTGTTCGGGCTGCAGATCGTGTTCGGCCTGCTGTCTGCAACCAAGTACCTGGGGCCGGACCCGCTGCTCTACATCCTCCCGTTCGACGTCACCAAGACCATCCACACCAACCTGCTGATCGTGTGGGTGCTCACCGGTTTCATGGGCGCCACCTACTGGCTGGTGCCGGATGAATCGCGCACCGAGCTGTACAGCGTGAAGCTCGCCTACTGGCAGCTTGGCCTGTGGACGCTGATGGGCGTGACCGCGGTGATCGGCTACCTGTTCCGCTACGGCACTGGCAACAAGCTGCTCGAGCAGCCGCTGCCGCACAAGATCGTGATCGTCATCTGCATGGTGATGTTCCTCTACAACATCGGCATGACGATCAAGAAGGCGCGGCGGCTGACCACGACGGAAGGGGTGCTGCTGCTGGGCCTGGGGCTTTCGGCGGTGCTCTATATCCCGGCGCTGCTGTACTACGAAAACTACACCGTCTCGATTTTCTACCGCTGGTGGACCATCCACCTGTGGGTCGAGGGCGTGTGGATGATGATCATGGCCGGCTTCCTGGCCTACCTGCTGATCCGCCTGTCGGGCATTGATCGCGAGGTGATGGAGAAGTGGCTGTACGTGATCGTGGGCCTGGTGTTCATTGCCGGCATCCTCGGCACGGCGCACCACTACTACTGGGTGGGCGTGCCGCACATCTGGCTGCCGGTCGGCGGCTTCTTCAGCGCGCTGGAGCCGCTGGCGCTGGCGGCCATGGCGATCTACGCCTACGCGGCGATGCGACGAGGCGGGGTGAAGCACCCGAACACGCTGGCCCTGCACTGGACCATCGGCAGTGCGATCTTCGCCCTGTTCGGTGCCGGTCTGCTGGGCCTGGCCCACACTTGGCCCGCGGTCAACAAGTGGACCCATGGCACGCTGATCACCGCGATGCATGCCCACTCCGCGTTCTACGGCGCCTACGCGATGATCATCATGGCAATGATCACCTACGCCCTGCCGGGCCTGACCAACCGGCCCCAGGACAAGTACTCTCCGCTGGGCTACTGGGCGTTCTGGCTGCAGGTGTCGGGTATGTTCGGAATGACCCTGTCGTTCGGCACCGCGGGCATCGCCCAGGTGTATCTGGAGCGGATCATGGGGATGGGCTATCTGGATGCGCAGCTCAAGATCCAGGTGCACTTCCTGATGCTGATCCTGACCGCGACGATCTTCGCGACCGGCGTTGGCATGTTCATCTTCGACTTCTTCCGGTACCGGCCGCAGTTCGTGGTGATCGACGATGCGATTGAAGACCGGCCCGTTGTGCCAGGGGATCGATAACTGGTGGATGAGCGCCTGAGGCCGGCCGCGGCCGAGCCGTACTACCTGCCCTCGGGCAACGAGGTCGAGATCGTCGAACAGTGTCACGCCGGTGGCCTGGCGGTGATGCTCAAGGGGCCGACCGGCTGCGGCAAGACCCGGTTCGTGGAGCACATGGCGTGGCGACTCGGGCGGCCGCTGATCACCGTCTCGTGCCATGACGACCTGACCGCCAGCGACCTGATTGGCCGGTTCCTGATTCGTCACGACGAGACCGTGTGGCAGGACGGGCCGCTGACGCGGGCCGTGCGCGAGGGCGCGATCTGCTATCTGGATGAAGTGGTGGAAGCGCGCCAGGACACCATCGTGGTCCTGCACCCGCTGACCGACTACCGCCGCATCCTGCCGATCGACCGGACCGGCGAAACCCTGGAGGCCGCGCCGGGCTTCCAGCTGATCATTTCCTACAACCCCGGCTACCAGCGCATGCTCAAGGACCTCAAGCCGAGTACGCGCCAGCGCTTCGTCGCCATCGGCCTGGATTTCCCGGACGCACCGGCCGAAGCGGCGATCGTCGCGGCAGAAAGCGGCGTGGACAGCGGCACCGCGGTGGCACTGGTTGAACTGGCAGGCCGCGTGCGCTCACTGCGCGACCGCGGCCTGGCCGAAGTGCCCAGCACCCGGCTGCTGATTGCCGCCGGCCGACTGGTGGCCAGCGGCATCGGCATTCGTGAGGCATGCAACGCCGCGGTGATCTCACCGCTGAGCGATGACCCGACCCTGCTCGGCGCAATGCGGGAACTGGTCGACGCGATGTTTCCGTAGGCGGGTGCCGACGTGTCCGAGCCCGAAGACCTTGTCATTGACGTGGCGCGCCACGCCACGGTCTTCATGCGCGACACCTGGCGCCGGCACTACCCGCACGATCCCGACGAACCCGTAGCGCTCGCATCGCTGGTCCGGCGCCTGGACCTGCTGCTCTCTGCCGCCTGCGGCGACAGTCTGCCGATGCGGGTGGCATTGCCGCCGGCCCGGCCGACGATGCTGCACCGGCTGTTCCACCCGGCCAACTATCCGCGCCACCGGCAGCCGATCCCGGCGGCCAGCGCCGATACCATCTGGCTTCCTGCGCACCTGGGCACCTGCGACGCGGGCGAGGCATCCGAGCTGTACCGCGCGATGGCACTGCAGCAGGCTTTCCGCACGCGGCGCGGAAGCGCGCCGGCCATCCTGGCCCAGCCCCGGCCGCTGCTTCGCGATACTGCGCTGGTGCTGGAGGCACAGGCCGTGGAGGAGGAGGTGGCGCACCGCTTCCCGGGCCTGCTGCCCGCGCTGCGGCGGCTGCGCCGGCTGGCGTTGCAGGCGCGCCCGGCGCTGGACCAGCTGGCCCCTGCAAGGCAGCCGCTGGAGCGACTGGTATGCGGCATCCTGGGCGGCGATCTTCAGCGCCACACTGACCTGCCGGGTCCGGTGGAGGACTCGATCGCCAGCGCCCGCGAGCTGCTGCAGGAATGGAACATCGATCTGGTTGAATGCCGCCGCCTGGGGCCGATGCCGCTGTATCGCGACTGGTGGACGGGGGAACTGCGCGCGACCACCGTTGCCAGGGATCAAGTGCTGGAAGGCCGAGCGGCCGAGCCCGGGGAGGCGCCCGAGGAAGTGCGCAGCGCACGGATGGAGCGGCGTCCCGAGCAGCGCGAAGCACTTGAAGACGAGGACAAGCCCGGCGACCCCGGTGTGTGGATGATCCAGCAGGATGCCCCGCACGAAGTGGCCGAGGATCCGTTTGGCCTGCAGCGCCCGGTCGACCGCGATGATGAAACCGGCGCCGAAGAGTACGGCGACATGCTCTCCGAACTGGCCTCCACGCGGATGGTGGCTGCGCCCGACCCGCCGCGCGAAGTGCTGCTGTCCGACGACCCGCCCGACAGTCGCGCCATCATGGAGTTCAAGGATCAGGAAGAGGGGGAAACCCGCTTTCGCTATCCGGAGTGGAACCACGCGGACGGGTCCTACATCGAAGACGCCACCACGGTGCGGATGCTGTCGTCGCCGGCCGGTGACCCCCGTTGGGTCGATGCCACCCTGGCCCGCCACAGCGCGCATCTGGACGGCATCCGCCGCCAGTTCGAAGCCCTGCGGCCCGAGCGCGTGCGCCTTCGTCGGCAGACGGAGGGCGAGGACATCGATATCGATGCCTGCGTCGAGGGCCGTGCAGACCTGCGCGCCGGCGGCTTCCTGCGTGAAGGCCTGTACGAAGCGCGTCGCCCCGGCCGGCGCAGCATCGCGATCTCGCTGCTGGTCGATGCCAGCGGCTCAACCGACGGCTTCATCGGCGACGGCCGCCGGGTGATCGACGTCGAGCGCGAGGCGCTGCTGCTGGTCTGCGTGGCCCTGCAGGGGCTGGGCGAACCGTTTTCGGTCAATGCCTTCTCCGGCGAAGGCCCGCACGGGGTGTCGATGCGCATGCTCAAGGCGTTCGACGAACCCTATGGGCCGGAGGTTGCGCTGCGCATCGCCGGCCTGGAGCCGGAGCATTACACCCGCGCAGGCACCGCCATCCGCCACGCCAGCGCAATGCTGATGCGCCAGCCCGCCGAACACCGCCTGCTGCTCATGCTGTCGGACGGAAAGCCCAACGATGCCGACCGCTATGACGGCCGCTTCGGCGTCGAGGACATGCGCCAATCGGTGACCGAAGCGCGCCTGCAGGGCATCTTCCCGTTCTGCCTGACGGTGGACCTGCAGGCGCCGGCCTACCTGCCCAAGGTGTTCGGCCCGGACAACTACGCGGTGCTGTCGGCGCCCGAGCGGTTGCCGATGGTGCTGTTGGACTGGACGCGGAGGTTGTTGGCGCGGTGATGGGTGGTGAGTTCTACGATCCGTCCGCTAAATGCAACTACCACGGCCAAGGTAGATAACACGGCCGTGGTTTATACCTTGGCCGTGGTAGGAGCGGTTCCATGAGTAGCGCCTCGCGGCCCCATGAAAGTGTAGTGGCCGGCCCACTGATCGCCTTGATGGAGGCCGACGGCTGGGCGGTCGATATTGAGCCTGCAATAGAGCAGTTCCACCCCGATCTGGTTGCCCGCAAAGGGATGTTGCGGTACGCCGTGGGACTGAAATCTGTGGCTGAGGGGCGCCCGGATCGCGTGCTCGCACTGCTGGCGCAGGCCATCCTCCAGGCGAGCCGCTATGCCGCCGAGTTCAACATGCGTCCGCTGGCGGTAGTGGTGGTGGCGGGGCGCGCCTCCAACTCGCTGATGAAAAAGGTGGAACAGTTCCAGCGCGACTACGCACCGGATGCGTCCGTGGGCCTGGTCTCGGAGGCTGGTGAGCGGCGGGGAACTATCCCGCGCGGCGGTCTCAGGGGCTGCGATCACGTCGATCCCACAGCTGGTAGGTGAAGAGGTCTAGGCAGCCTAGTCCCTCAGGCCTCTCCTTGGAGTCGCCGGTGTGCAACTTCGAGACGGGCACATGTGTCGGGGTCATTTCGGCCGCCGGGAGTCCGGAGAGCCTGCATGACTCAGGCGCGGGACCGCCGGCACGAACTGGGCACGACCCATTTTTGGCCGATTGGAGGCTCATGGGTCAATGTTTCGTCGGCGGGTGACCCGAGCCGGTTCGTGCCCGCTGTTTGGGCACAAAAAAGCCCGCGTCAATGGCGGGCCTTTTCATCTAACACGTTGTTTTTAATGGAAGTCCTGGTGGCTATGGGTGGACTCGAACCACCGACCCCAGCATTATGAGTGCTGTGCTCTAACCGGCTGAGCTACATAGCCAGAATTCCAAAATTGTACGCCTTGACCCCGACATTATGAGTGCTGTGCTCTAACCGGCTGAGCTACATAGCCATCGGGCCTGCGCGCAGCGGCGCGGCGAACCCTCAATTTTCCATGCTTCTGGTGTCGGCGTCAATCCTTGCAGGTGCCGCTTGTCGACGGGCGCGGGGCGTGGCAGAGTCGATGACAGTATATTTTCGGAGTCCGTGTCGTGATTGATCCGGACGGCTACCGGCCCAACGTCGGCATTGTTTTGATGCATGCCGACGGCCGGGTGTTCTGGGCCCGACGCGTGCGTCGTGACGGTTGGCAGTTCCCGCAGGGCGGGATGAACACCGACGAGACGCCGCTGGAGGCGATGTACCGCGAGCTGCGCGAGGAAACCGGGCTGCTCCCCGACCATGTGGCCGTGCTTGGCGCAACGCCGGGCTGGCTGCGCTATCGGCTCCCGCAGCGGGCCATCCGCCGCAACGACAAGCTGGTGTGCATCGGCCAGAAGCAGGTGTGGTTCCTGTTGAAGTTCACCGGTCAGGAGGCCGACCTGCGCCTGGACCTGACCGACAAGCCGGAGTTCGACCACTGGCGCTGGGTGGATTTCTGGTACCCGATGGAAAACGTGGTGACCTTCAAGCGCGGGGTGTACGCCGGTGCGCTGCGCCACCTGGCGCCCTTTGCGCGGCAGGTGGCGGGGAGCGCGGCCGTCCCTCCGCGGAAGTTCGATCCGCCGCGTCGCCATGGGCTGCGCCGCAAGCGCCCGCAGCAGGACAGGGCGCCGGTGGGTGAGCGTGCGCGTGGCCGCAAGCCCGGCACGAACTGAGAACCGTTTGCGGTCGTAATTGACAATCATTCTCGACTGGGTTCCAATGGAGGCCGTTTCCCGGATCGGTCTTTGCACTGTGTATGTTTGCCTTTGCCACGGGGTGACTGACAGCGAAATCCGCGATGCGGCCACGGCCGGTTGCGAGGAGATGTCGGAACTGACGATGCGCACCGGATGCGGTTCGAGCTGCGGCTCCTGCATCGAAACCGCCAGCGGACTGCTGAATGAAGTTCACGGCCGCGGTGCACAGGACGCCCTTGAGGCAGCGCCACTCGCGCTGCCGATCATCGCTGAAGCCGCCTGAGCGGCAATCAGGCCAGGTCCGCTTGCGGGCCTAAATGATCACGATTCGCGTTCCGCCATGGGATTCGCCGTGGCGGTACAGTGGTGCCTGAAACCGCTGGCGGAGGTGCCCCCATGAAAGGCGACAAGAAGGTCATCGAGTTCCTCAATAAGGCGCTCTACAACGAACTGACCGCGATCAATCAATACTTCCTGCACGCCAAGATGCTCAAGCATTGGGGTCTGCTGCGCTGGGCGAAGCACGAGTACGAAGAGTCGATCGACGAGATGAAGCACGCCGACAAGCTGGCCGAGCGCATCCTGTTCCTGGAGGGGCTGCCCAACTTCCAGGCCCTGGGCAAGCTGAAGATCGGCGAGGGTCCGCGTGAG
This sequence comes from Luteimonas qiangzhengi, assembly GCF_039548515.1. Classification (NCBI taxonomy): domain Bacteria; kingdom Pseudomonadati; phylum Pseudomonadota; class Gammaproteobacteria; order Lysobacterales; family Lysobacteraceae; genus Luteimonas; species Luteimonas qiangzhengi. Next base: position 22,105 of record NZ_JBCLVE010000010.1, read on the forward strand.
ATCCTCGACTGCGACCTGGCCCTTGAGCTGGAAGGCATCCCGCTGCTGCGCGATGCCATCGCCTACTGCGAGGAAGTGAACGATTACGTCAGTCGCGAGCTGTTTGTCGACATCCTCGAGGATGAGGAGGAGCACGTGGACTGGCTCGAAACCCAGCTTGACCTGATTGAGCGGGTCGGCATGGAGAACTATCTGCAGGGGCAGATGGAAGACTGATTCGGGTCAGGTGACGGCGTCGCTGCGCGAACGCAGCTGGCGCCGGGCCCTGCCGAACTCGTTGACGACCACCGCCACGGCCACCGCCGGGCGCTCCAGCTTGCCTTCCCGTGCGCCCTGTTCAATCCGTCTGGCCGCAGCGGAAAGCAGCATGGCGCCCAGGTTGGCGCTGGACGATTTGAGCGAATGGGCGGCGTCACGCAGGGCGGTGTAGTCCGGCTTGGCGGCGGCAATCTCCAGCCGCGCCAACAGCTTGGGGGTGTCTTCCAGGAACAGGTCGATCAGGTGCTCGACCTCGTCTCCGAGCATGTTGCGCAGTTCATCCAGTACTTCTTCATCGATCACCGGTGGCGCCGGCGGCCTGGTGGGTGAGGCGGGGCTCGCAGTCGCCGCGAGGGGTTCCAGTTCCAGGGCAACGGGGCTGGCTGGTTCGGGGTGATCAAAGCGCGGCTTCGTGTCGGCTTCGACCTCCGTGTTGTCTGCGGCAGGTTCCTGGGCGTCCGCCTCCGCCTCTGCCTCGTCGACAGGAGCCGTATCCGGGTTCCACCAGTGATAGATGCAGCGCTCCAGCTCGCTGCGGGTGACCGGCTTGGGCAGATAGTCGTCCATGCCGGCGTCCAGGCATTTCTGCCGATCGCCGGCCATGGCGTTGGCGGTCATGGCGATGATCGGCAGGCGGCGCCCCGAGCCGGCCTCGCTCTCGCGCCATTGGCGGCTGGCGGTGTAGCCGTCCATCACCGGCATCTGGCAGTCCATCAGCACCAGGTCGTAGCGCGATGCGGACATGCGCATCAGGGCGGCCTCGCCGTTGCCGGCGGTGTCGCAGGTGATGCCGAGCATGCTCAGCAGGCGCTGGCCGACCATCAGGTTGACCGGGTTGTCTTCCACCAGCAGCACGCGCGGGGTGCGCGCGGGGCGGGTGACGGGCTCGGTTACCGTCACCTCCGCCGGGGCGGGTGCAGGAGGGGGCTCCACCGGCTCCTCGTAGTCCGCGTCCACGTCCACCGCCATCAGCGGCCGGTCTTCCGGCTCGCCCACCAGGGCGGCGCGCAGGTCCGCGTCGGGTGCCTGGCGGCTGAGCACGGTGGCGCTGCGGCGCAGCTCTTCGGGCACCTCATCGTCTCCATACAGGCAGACCAGCTGTAGATCGCCGTAGATGGCCTGGCGGCCGAGGTTGCGGTGCAGGGCCAGGGCCGTGTGGCGCATGCCGGCAAGATCGGCCAGCACGATCGAATAGGCCCACGGTGCGCCCTGGCTTGCTGCGGTACGCAGGCGGTTGAGTGCCTCCTGGGTCGTCTCCACCGCGCTGATTCGCAGGCCCCAGTTGGGCAGCAGCATGGACAGGCGCAGGCGTAGGCGCGGATCGGCGCTGAGCAGCAGCAGGCGCCCGCCATCGGCCAGCCGCTCATGGGAGGGCATGTCGCCCTGGACCTTGAGCATGGGCACTTCAAACCAGAAAGTGGCGCCCTGGCCGGCTTCCGAATCCACTCCGATCTGGCCGTTCATCAACTCCACGATGCGCTTGGAGATCGCCAGGCCCAGGCCGGTGCCGCCGTACAGGCGGGTCGTGGAGGCATCAGCCTGGTTGAAAGCCTGGAACAGGCGCGGCTGGGCGGCCTTGGAAATACCCACGCCGGTGTCGCGCACCTCGAACCGCAGCTGGTGCTGGGCGGTGCTTTCGCCGATGCGGCGCACGCTCACCGTGATCGATCCACGTTCGGTGAACTTGACCGCGTTGCTGAGCAGGTTGCCCAGCACCTGGCGCAGGCGGACCGGATCGCCGCGGACCGGCAGGCGCACGCTCGAGTCGATCTGCAGGTGCATGCGCAGGCCCTTGCTCTGCGCCGGGCGCTCCATCAGCTGGATCACTTCTTCCAGCAGCTCGCGCACGTTGAAGGCGGTGCTTTCCAGCTCGAGCTTGTCGGCTTCGAGCTTGGAGTAATCAAGGATGTCGTCAACGATGCGCAGCAGGTGCTGGGATGACGTGTGTGCTGTGCGCACCAGCTCGGCATGGTCCGCGGCCAGGCGCGCGTGCATCAGCAGGTCCAGCATCGGCACGATGCCATTGAGCGGGGTGCGGATCTCGTGGCTCATGGTGGCCAGGAACTCGCCCTTGGCCATCACCGCGGCTTCGGCGGTGCGCTTGGCATGGCGCAGCTGCTGTTCCAGCTCGGCATGGCGGGCGAGCTGTTCGCGCAGCTCCGTGCGCTCGGTCTCGCTGTGGCGCATCTGCTCCCGGGCTTCTTCGATTTCCCGGTCAGTGCGCTGCATGAGATACGTGGCAGCGCCGATGGCCAGCGCTGTCAGCAGCGCCAGCAGCAGTGTGATGCCCTGCCACGGGCCGGCCAGGCCGGTGAAATCCAGCAGCAGCATGATGGCCACCGCGCAAGCCGCTGCCGGGGCGAGCCAGCGGAGGATGAGGGCAGACGGGCGGGTCCTTGCCAACGTTTGCATAATCAGAGCACCGAATGGTGGAAGTCGAAGTCCAGGTCGCCTGCTGCCTGTTGCACCAGGTTGCCCTGGATGAAATCAATGCCGCTCATCCACAGCGTGGCCGCCGCCTGTGGGTCTTCCACCTGCTGGCCGATTACCAGCAGGCCCAGTCGATGCGCGCGTTCTACTGCTTCACGCATGCGGTCGCGCACTTCGGGCTCGCCCAGCCTGCTGGAAAAACCCGGGGCCAGGCGCACAAAGCTCAGCGGAAGCTGTGGCAGCAGGGCGTCGATATCACCGCCCGGTTGATAACGGCCCAGGCACAGCTGTACGCCGGCCGGCACCATCTTTGTGCTGAACTCCTGCAGCGCGACGGCCTGGATCAGGGCATCATCCTGCTGCACGTCTATCACCAGCGAGCCGGTGTCGACCCCGGCCGTGGTCAGCGCCTCCAGCAGCCACTCGGCATAGCCGATTCGACCGAGGCTGCCAGCGGACTGGGACACGAACAGCCGCACTCCGGCGCTTGAACGCTGCTGACGTTGCAGCACGGCGATCGCCTGTTCGAGCACCTGGCGGTCGATCTCGTGCACCAGGCCAGCGGCCTCTGCAATCGGCAGTACCTGCGCCGCCGTGAGCAGGTCACCATCGGCGTCGCGCAGCCGCATCAGCACCTGGTACTGGGCTTCGTCGCCGCCGGCCACCGCCACGATCGGCTGGAATGCCAGCTCGATCCGACGTTCGGTCACGGCGTTGGCCACCTGTCCGGCCAGGCCGGTCGCTTGCTGGTCCGGGGTGTCGGACGGCGCGTGCACAGCGATGCCATGCGCCTGGGTGCGGGCACTGCGAAGGGCCTGCTCGGCAGCGGTCAGGGCATCGCCGGCATTGGCGAACGCCCGGGTAATCGGTGCGCAGCCCACGCTGGCGCGCAGGCGCGGGGCCTGCCCGTCAGCGTCTTCCTGTCGCGCCATACCGTCGCGCAACTGGCGGGCGAATTCGTCGATATCCAGCGCCTGGGCCGCGTGGACCAGGAAGGTGTTGTCATTGATCCGCGCCGCGGCGTGCTCGCCGGCCAGGCCGGCAATCCGTCGGGCGGCCGCGTCCAGCAATTCCTCCAGGGCGCTGTAGCCGAGCCGTTCGCGCAGCGCGCCCATGCCTTCGATCTGCACCAGGTACAGGCTGCCGAAGTCGTTGGGGATGGCTGCAGCCAGGCGCTGGAACATGCGCGAACGGGTGACTAGGCCGGTGTCCAGGTTGCCGTTTGCGGCGGCACGCTGGGCCTGCTGCTGGCGGGCGCGCATGATGCGGTTTTCAACCGCGGCGATCAGGTGACGCGGGCGTACCGGCTTGGTCAGGAAATCGTCGGCGCCAATCTCAAGCGCCTCGAACTGGCGTTCGGGATCGGTGTCCCCGGTCAGGAATACGATCGGCGTATGCGCCAGGGTGGCATGGGCGCGGATCATGTCGGTCAGCTCGGCGCCGTCGATGGCCGGCATGTGCAGGTCCATCAGCACCAGGTCCGGGCGCATCGACTCAAGCGTGTGCATGACCTGGGCCGGATCCGAGATCGCCCGGGCCTGGATGCCGGCACCGGCCAGCACCGACTCGGCGAACAATCCCTGGCTGCGATCGTCTTCCACCACCAGGACGCGATACGGCGGCTGACCGCTTTCGGCCGCTGCCGCAGCCGGACCAGCAGCGGTAGCGGGCGCCACGGGATCGTTGTCGGGGTCGACTTCCAGCGCAGGCAGGCTGGGCGGGGCAGCATCCATGCCCCAGCGTCGCCAGTACCGCGCCGGTGGAAATTCGGCGCGGGGAATGTCTTTGGAAGTCCCCATCTTTTGACTGTGCCGTGATTGACCGGTACAGGCAACTGCCGGAAGCAGCGGCCTGTGACGGACGACTCAGGACGGAGTGGTGGCCTGCCGTGCGCGACGCCTGAAGATCCAGCGCCAGACCCACCACACCAGCAGTGCGCTGGAAATTCCGATGGCCAGCACCAGGGTCAGTGCGAGCCACGGATAGGCCAGGGCCAGAGCGAGTGCCCCGACTACCACGGCATCTTCTGAAATCGAAGCGGTCCAGTTGCTGACCGGCTCCGGTGAGGTGTTGAGCATGGCGCGCGAGCCCGACTTGAGCACGTGGCTGACCAGCGCCACGCCGCCGCCGGCGGCCAGCATGCCGGCCCCCAGTTCGCCATCCGGAGACAATGCCGCGGCGGCCAGAAAGGCGCCCGCCGGTACCCGGGCCAGGGTCTGCAGCAGATCCCAGGCCGAGTCCACGCCGGGAATCTTGTCGGCCAGGAACTCGGTCGCGGCCAGCGCGCCGGAGACGCCCAGCACCCAGGGCGAGGTGGTGGCCTGCAGCGCCTCGGGCAGATCCAGCCAGCCCAGCGCGCCCGCCAGGCCCACGCCAAATACGGTCAGGTAGGCGCGGATTCCCGCCAGCCAGGCCAGCAGGATGCCGATTGCGAACAGGTGTGCTTCGGACATGTGCGCCTCCGGCGACCGCGGAGCGGACCGCTTCCCGGCAAAGTATAGGCAACCGTGCATGTGGCGGTGCCGGATCGGCGCGGCTGAATGTTGTCCAACCCGGCTGGCCCGGGGCAGGGGTGCCGGGGCCGCCAGTGGGCGATACCATGGCTGGATGGACAACGGCCAGCATTCTGCAGGGGGGCGCGACATCCACGTGAACTGGATCTATGGGCTGTTCGCCCTGGTCCTGCTGTCACTGGGTTTTGGCATCTGGGGCCTGCTGACCGTGTTTGGCGGTGGCAGCGGGGACGATCCGCGGGTGCTGCAGGAACAGGTGGAAGGGTTGGAGCAGCGCGTGACCACCCTGTCGCGCTCCGACCAGATCAGCCGCGAGGCCAACCGCGAGCTGCAGCGAGCACTGGCCGAACGTGAGGAGCAGGTGGCCGGGCTCCGCGCCGAGGTGGCCTTTTATGAGCGTTTCGTTGGCTCGACCGCACAGCGCCGCGGACTGACCGTGCATGAGCTGCAGATCCGCTCCGGCGAGGGCCGGGTGTGGCACTTCGCCGCCACGCTGACCCAGAACCTGGATCGCGGCCAGGCCAGCGAAGGCGGCCTGACCCTGGCGATCGAAGGCAGTCGCAACGGCCGGCTGGAGCAGCTGGAGTGGTCTGATCTGCGCCAGCACGATGAGGCGCCGCCGGTGGAGTACTCGTTCAAATACTTCCAGCAGGTGGAAGGCGACATCGTGCTGCCGGATGGTTTTACTCCGGCCCGGGTCACGGTGCGCGCCAAGCCTGCCCGCGGCGACGCGGAGGAACAGTCGTTCCCGTGGGCGGATGCGACGGGCCGTTCCACTCCCGCACCTTGAACCGGGGCCTCCGGCCCCCCATCCTGAGCAGCATGGATATCGTAGGTCTCCCCGAAGCCGAACCCGGCTACCAGTCCCTGCAGCGCCCGATCGACTTTACCCCCGCCGCCGCGGCCAAGGTGAAGGAGCTGGTGGAAAGCGAGGGTAATCCCGAACTCAAACTGCGGGTCTACATCCAGGGCGGTGGCTGCTCCGGATTCCAGTACGGCTTCGAATTTGACGAAGAACAGGCCGAGGACGACCTGGCCGTGGATACCGACGGCGTGGTGATGGTGGTTGATCCGCTCAGCCTGCAGTACCTGATGGGCTCGGCGGTGGACTACGTGGAAAGCCTGCACGGCGCCCAGTTCACCATCCGCAACCCGAACGCCAAGACTACCTGCGGCTGCGGCTCAAGCTTCACCATGTAACCCCTTGCCGGCGGCGTACGCCGTGCGATGATGGCGACATGTCATTCGCCTTCGTCGGGGCGCCGCTCGACCGCGCCGAACACCTGCGCAACGCACCCTCCGCGCTTGCAGCCCTGTGGCCGCAGGCGCGTTTGCTGTTGCTTGATGCCGACGGCAATGCGCTGACCGCCGCCGACGATGCGCTGCTTGTGGTGGAGGGCGGCGCAGTGGCTGGGGCGCTGCCCGAGGATGCGGTGTTCCTGGGCCTGCACGGGGAGCGTGGCTGGTTCATGCTGCCGGCGGAGCGGGCGGAGGTGGAAGCCGAGGGCCGAATCAACCTGCGCGCCGCGGCAGCGCTGTGGCCGGTACGCGAAGCCACGGCCTTTGCCCAGGCGCGGGCGGTGTTGCACTGGCGCTCGCGGCACCGGTTCTGCGGCGCCTGCGGCGGCCCGCTGGCCTTCGCCCGAGCCGGCTGGCTCGGCCACTGCGCGGCCTGCAACATTGAGCACTATCCGCGTACTGATCCGGCGGTGATCGTTTCGGTGTCGGATGGCGAGCGGCTGCTGATGGGGCGCGAAGCCACCTGGCCCGCGCGGCGCTGGTCGGTGCTGGCCGGTTTCGTGGAGCCGGGCGAGACGCTGGAGCAGACTGTGGAGCGGGAGGTGTTCGAGGAATCGCAGGTGCGGGTGCGCGCGAGCCGCTACCTGGGCTCCCAGCCGTGGCCGTTCCCGTCCTCGCTCATGCTTGGTTTTGAAGCCGACGCGGAGCCGGACGAGCCGGTGCCCAATACCGATGAGCTGGAAGACGTGCGCTGGTTTACCCGCGAGGAAATCGGCGCCGCCCTGCGCGGCGAGACCGTGGACGAGGGCATCCTGCTGTCACCGTCCGTCTCGATCTCCCGCTGGCTGATCGAACGCTGGTACGGGTAGGTCGGGGCTACGCCCCCGACGCTTCGAACCAACCCACCCTGCGTCCGCCGCGAATCATGCCTCCCTCTTATCCCCCTGTAGGAGCGCGCCATGCGCGCGAAGCCGCGTGAATCCTGGCTTTCCTGATGGGGCGTAGCTTGCGTGGGCAGGGCAGGCCTCTCGATCTTCGCGGCCATCGCTCCATGATTGGGGTCCCGCGGCTTCGCGCGCATGGCGCGCTCCTACAGGAGGTCGCCGCGCAGCTGTTTTACCTGGGTTTCCAGGTACGCTGCGCTGGCTTCGGGGCCGGCGACCGGCGGGCCGGCGGCGACGCCGATGCGGGCCCGCAGGCGACGTGGCATCCGCATCCTTCCCAGGCGTCCGGCTTCTGCAGATGTGCTGCGCCGGCTCCACATGCTTGACCACATGTTGCGCAGGGCCATCGGCACCACCGGTACCTGTTGCCCGCGCGCGGCGGCGCGTTCGACGATGCGCTCGAGCCCGCGCCGGAACGGAGCGATCCTGCCATCCGCGGTCAGCCGGCCTTCGGGGAAGATCAGCACCAGCTCGCCTTCGGCCAGGGTCCGATCGACCTCGTCGAGCGCGCGCTGCATCAGTACCGGGTCTTCCTTCTCCGGCGCGATCGGGATCGCGCGCGCGGTGCGGAAGATCCAGCGCAGCACCGGGATGTCGAAGATGCGGTGATACATCACGAAGCGCACCGGCCGCGGCGTGCTGGCCGCCAGGATCAGCGCGTCCATATAGCTGACGTGGTTGCAGACCAGCAGCGCCGGTCCTTCGTCCGGCACGTGTTCCTCGATGCCTTCGATCCGCAGCCGGTACAGCGTGCGCACCAGCACCCAGCTCAGAAAGCGCATCAGGAACTCGGGCACGATGGTGATGATGTACGTCGCCACCACCAGGTTGGCGATGGCCAGGGCCAGAAACATCTGCGGGATGCTCCAGTCCAGGAAGCGCTGCACGGCGATGCCAACGATCGCGGCCGAGACGATGAATGCCGCATTCTGGATGTTCATCCCGGCGATCACCCGCGACAGCTCATTGCGCGGCGAGCGGCTCTGGATCAGCGCGAACAGCGGCACCACGTAAAAGCCCACAAATAGGCCGATGCCGGTCAGGTCCATCACGGTCCGCCAGCTGCCCGGGGCCTGCAGGAAGTCGGCCACGCCAAGTCCCGCTGCCAGCGCCTCGCCGGGCCGGGCGAAGTACAGGTCGAACATGAAGGCGCTGATGCCCAGCGCACCCAGCGGCACCAGGCCGATCTCCACCGTGCGCGCCGACAGCTTCTCGCATAGCAGCGAGCCCACCCCGACGCCGACTGAAAATAGTGCCAGGGCGAAGATATACAGTCCCTGCGCGCCGCCCAGGTTGACCTCGGCATAGGTGGGCAGTTGGGCGGTGAGCATGGTGCCGATGAACCAGAACCAGGAAACGCCCAGCACCGCGTTGCGGACCGCCGGCACCCGCCGGGTGAGCTTCCACACCGCGATGTTTTCCGGGATCGGGTTCCAGTTGACCGGCAGCGACGGATCGCCGGCATCCACCCTGGGGATGGTGCGCGCTACCAGGTTGCCGAACACCGCCAGGGCGATGACCGAGGCCGCCGCAGCCTCCGGCCCCCAGCTGCCGGCCACCTGGAACACCAGACCGCCGTAGATCATTCCGCACAGGATCGAAATGGAGGTGCCCATCTCCACCAGCCCGTTGCCCCCGGTCAGCTCCTCGGGTTTGAGCACCGAGGGCAGGATCGAATACTTCACCGGCCCGAACAGCGCCGACTGCAGGCCGGTGCCGAACAGGGCCACCAGCAGCACGGCCATGTTCGAGGTCATGAACCCGATCGCCGCGGTGGCCATGATGAAGATCTCCATCGTGGTGGTGACCACGATGAGCTTCTGCTTTTCCATCCGTTCGGCGATCTGCCCGGCGATCCCGGAAAACAGGAAGTAGGGCAGGATGAACAGCGCCGGGGCGAGGTTGGTGTAGAGCGTGCGCTCCTCGCTGCTCACGCCGAGGAAGAACAGCAGGCCGATGATTGCCTGCCGATACACGTTGTCATTGAATGCCCCCAGCGCCTGCACCGTGAAGTAGGGCAGGAAGCGGCGCTGGATCAGCAGGGAAAACTGGCTTTGACCGGCCATGCGGGGCTCCTTGGCAAGCGGCGCAGACTACCAGAGCACGGTTGCAGGCACCGCTGGAAGGGCCGGTTCCGGGGCGAATGTGGTGCGGCGCAATATTGCAGGCCGGGGCGCGGCTGTGTTAGACGGGAGTTGCGCCGGCAATGCTGCCGCGCCGCAACAGCTGACGGGAGAAGGCTGGATGTCCGAAGCATCAGTACCGCGTGCAAAGCCGCTGGTTGATGGCAGATCGGGGGGATGGATTGGGCCGGCTGCCTGGGCGGTGGCCGGGGCGGCAGCGCTGGCAATCCCTTTGCTGTGGGCCCGCGGACCTGCCCACACCTTGGGCGACACCCTCGCTTTCGCGGCCTGGGGCTGGGTATTGCTGGGAGTGCCGCTGATGGCGGTGCTGGTGATCGGCGGCGTGGGCGCCGCACGCAAGGGCAAGGAGCCGAAGCTGCTCGGCGCCCTGCAGTGGTTTGCAGTGGGCATGGCCGCCGCCGTGGTGCTGGTCGAGATTCCCTGCCTGCTGCGCGGCTAGCAGGCGACTTCAGCTTCGTTCGCGCTCGATCGCCCGCCAGCCGATGTCGTGGCGGTGGAATTCGCCGTGCCAGGAGATCCCGGCCACGGCCGAGTAGGCGCGCTGCTGCGCCGCTTCAACCGTGTCACCCAGCGCGCAGACGCACAGCACGCGGCCGCCGGCGGTGACCGCGTGTTCGCCTTCCATGCGGGTGCCGGCGTGGAAAATCTTGCTGTCTTCGGGCTCGGGCACGTCCCAGGCGTTGATCGTATCGCCGGTGCGCGGGGTGCCGGGATAGCCTTCGGCTGCCATCACCACGCCCACCGCCGGACGCGGATCCCACTGCGGCTTGGCTGAATCCAGGCGGGCCTCGATCCCGGCCTGCAGCAGCTCGGTGAAGTCGGACTGCAGGCGCATCATGATGGGCTGGGTTTCCGGGTCGCCAAAGCGCACGTTGAACTCGATCACCTTGGGCGTGCCGTCCGCGGTGATCATCAGGCCCGCATAGAGAAAGCCGGTGAACGGCGCGCCGTCGGCGGCCATGCCGCGCACGGTCGGCTCAATCACCTCGCGCATGATGCGCGCGTGCAGTTCCGGGGTGACCACCGGCGCCGGGGAATAGGCGCCCATGCCGCCGGTGTTGGGGCCGGTGTCGCCGTCACCGACGCGCTTGTGGTCCTGGCTGGTAGCCATTGGCAGCGCGGTGGTGCCATCGACCATGGCGATGAAGCTGGCTTCCTCGCCATCAAGAAATTCCTCGATCACCACCCGCGAGCCGGCCTCGCCGAAGGCGTTGTCGGACAGCATGTCGGTCACCGCCGCCTCGGCCTCGACCAGATCGGCGGCAACGATCACGCCCTTGCCCGCGGCCAGGCCGTCGGCCTTGACCACGATGGGCGCGTTCTCGCCATTGCGGGCGGCGTGGGCCTTCAGGTATTCGAGTGCTGCCACGGTGTCGGTGAACACCTCATGGCGGGCAGTGGGAATGCCGTGGCGGTCCAGGAACTCCTTGGCAAACGCCTTGCTGCCTTCGAGCCGGGCCGCCGTGGCGGTGGGGCCGAAAATCGCCACGCCGGCCTCGCGGAAGCGATCGACGATGCCGGCAACCAGCGGGGCTTCCGGGCCGACCACGGTGAATGCCACGCCTTCATCGCGGGCCAGGGCCAGCAGGCCGTCCAGATCGGTTGCGGCAACATCGACGTTGCGGCACCGGTCCTCGGTGGCGGTACCGGCGTTGCCCGGCGCCACCAGCACTTCGCTCACCCGCGGCGACTGCGCCAGCTTCCAGGCCAATGCATGCTCGCGGCCCCCGCCGCCGATGACAAGAATTTTCACGGTGCCGCTCCCGATGGCCAGGCGGACATTCTACCGCCGCACGGAAGACCGCTGCCGCTGGGTCACAGGTGTAGGAGCGCGCCATGCGCGCGAAGCCGCGTGACCTTCAATCACGGAGTGATGGCCGCGAAGGTTGAGGGGCCGGCGGGTCAGCCCTTGGCGGGACTGTCGGCGACATGGACGTCGCCGACAAGCGTACATGGACGTACTTGCCTGCGTGTCCCGCCAAGGGCTGACGCGTTGGCCCGCCCACGTAGGCTACGCCCATCAGGAAAGCCAGGATTCACGCGGCTTCGCGCGCATGGCGCGCTCCTACAGGGGCGACGCCGGCGCTGGGGGGCGGATCTCAGTGGCGGAAGTGGCGCACGCCGGTGAACACCATGGCGATGCCGTGCTCGTCGGCGGCGGCGATGACCTCGGCGTCGCGCATCGAACCGCCCGGCTGGATCACCGCCTTGATGCCGGCCTCGGCCGCGGCGTCGATGCCATCGCGAAACGGGAAGAACGCGTCGGACGCCATCACCGAGCCTTCGACCACCAGATCCGCGTCAACGGCCTTGATCCCGGCGATGCGCGCCGAATACACCCGGCTCATCTGCCCGGCACCCACGCCGATCGTGCGGTTGTCCTTCGCATAGACGATCGCGTTGGACTTGACGAACTTGGCCACCTTCCAGGCAAAAAGCAGGTCGGTGAACTGGGCCTCGGTGGGGGCAAGTTTTGACACCACCTGCAGCTCGTCGCGGGTGACCACGCGGTCGTCGGCGGTCTGCATCAGCAGGCCCGAGCCGATGCGCTTGGTATCCATGAAGCCGGGTGCCGCGGCAGCCATCGGGATGCGCAGCACGCGCACGTTGGCCTTCTTCGTGGCGTATTCCAGCGCGCCGTCCTCATAGTCCGGTGCGATCAGCACTTCGACGAACTGGCGGTCGAGAATGGCCTTGGCCGTCGCCGTGTCCACGGTGCGGTTGAAGGCGATGATTCCGCCGAAGGCGCTGGTCGGGTCGGTGCCGTAGGCCAGCTCGTAGGCCTCGCCTACGCCCGCGCCAACAGCCACGCCGCAGGGGTTGGCGTGCTTGACGATCACACAGGCCGGCGTGTCGAACTGGCGCACGCACTCCCACGCCGCGTCGGTGTCGGCGATGTTGTTGTAGCTCAGCGCCTTGCCCTGCAGCTGCTCGAAGGTGGCCAGCGAACCCGGCGCCGGATGCAGGTCGCGGTAGAACGCGGCCTGCTGGTGTGGGTTCTCGCCGTAGCGCAGGTCCATGACCTTGATGAAGCTGCCGTTGGCCTGGGCCGGGAACGCGCTGCGTGCCGGCACCGCGCTGGCGGTGTCGGTCACTGCCGACAGGTAGCTGCTGATCGCCGCGTCGTACTGGGCCACGCGGTTGAACGCGGTCACGGAGAGCGCAAAACGGGTGGCAGCCGAGAGCTGGCTGTCGTTGGCTTCCAGCTCGGCAAGCAGGTCGGCGTACTGGTCCGGCGAGGTGGCCACGGCCACGCGGGCGAAGTTCTTGGCCGCGCTGCGCAGCATTGCCGGGCCGCCGATGTCGATGTTCTCCACCGCGTCGGCCAGGGTGCAATCGGCCTTCGCCGTCACCTGCTCGAACGGGTACAGGTTCAGCACCAGCAGGTCGATCGCGCCGATGCCGTGTTCGGCCATCACCGCGTCGTCGGTGCCGGCGCGGCCGAGCAGGCCGCCGTGAACCACCGGGTGCAGGGTTTTGACCCGGCCGTCCATCATTTCCGGGAAACCGGTCACTTCGGACACATCGCGCACGGCCAGGCCCGCCTCGCGGATCGCCTTCGCGGTGCCGCCGGTGGACAGCAGTTCCACGTTGTGCGCGGCAAGCGCGCGGGCCAGTTCGATCAGTCCGGTCTTGTCGGACACGGACAGCAGTGCCCGGCGCACGGGCAGGCGGTCAGGGGTGGTCATGGGGTCAGCTCAGGCCGTATTCGCGCAGCTTCCTGCGCAGGGTGGCGCGGTGGATGCCGAGCATGCCGGCGGCACGGCTCTGGTTGCCATCGCAGTGATTGAGCACCTCTACAAACAGCGGGATCTCGAGCTCACGCAGCGCCGTCTGGTACAGGTCGTCGGTGCCGCTGCCGTTGAGATCACCCAGGTAGCGCCGTATCGATTTGGCCACGTGATCGCGCAGGGGCGTCCGCGGGCCGGAGAGATTGGCGGCTGTAGGGCGTTCAGAGGAGTCCAATGGTTCTTCCCGGTGATGCGTTGCAGCGCTTGCCGCCAGCGACGGCGGCCGCGAAGGCGGCCGGGGGTGCGGCAAGGGGCTGGCCAGTCTATCCCGCCGGGGCGGCAGGCGCCAATATGTGGGGCATCAGTGGAAGCTGAAGTTGAAGGCGACCGCGTGTGGTGAGGGCTCCACGATCTCCAGGCCGATCGCGGCGGCCTCACCGCTGGCCAGGGTGATGTTCGCCGGCGGCTGGAGCAGGTATTCGGCCGGCTCGAAAGTGCGCATGCCCAGCGCGCGGCCGTCGATGTCGGACAGGGTCAGGGTGATGCGCGGCCAAGCCTGTGCCCGACGCGATTCATTATTGATGGTGGCGCTGACCTGGAGCACGCCGGCACGGCCGTCCACCGGGCGCACATCGCGCTGCTGCACGGTGATGGCCGCCGGCTCGCGCCAGACGGGCAGCTGGCAGCGCAGCACGGTGCACAGTGCGGTGACCACCGGCCGCCATGCGGCATGGTTGGCCAGGCGCGTGCGCTCCGCCAGCAGCAACTGGATCACAAGCAGCAGGACCAGTCCGCCGGCGACGGCGATCAGGCGCCAGCCGGGTGCGGTCTTGTTGCCCCGGCGCGTCAGCGCGAAGCGCGGCGCGGATCGAACGTCCGGCGCGGCAACTGGAAGGACGGGATCTGAAGCTGGAAGCTCGGCGACCGGGATGGGGTCGGCGGATTCCGGCTGTACGGGTGCATCAAGGCTGTCGGGAGTTTTGGGGGTGTCTTGGTTGTCGTTGGTGTCAGGAGTTTCAGGCTCAGCTGCGACCACCTCAACAGGCGTGGAGGGTTGCTCCTCAGCGACCTCGGACGGGCGTGACGGCCGCAGTGGCACGAAAGCGGCAGGCGCCGGCCGGCCCGCGACTGGAGCGGGTGTGGTTGCTGCCGGGGCAGCCGCGATCCCGGCTTCAGCCGCTGTGCTGTCAGGCTGGGCCCGCAGTCCGAATCGGCAGCTCGGGCAGCGCTCGGGCGGCAGGTCGGTGGCCAGGTTGGTGGCCACCAGCGCGCCGCAGTTCGGACAGTTGATGAACATGGCGCCTATTCAATCACGACGGCGCACTGCATCGATGCGAACCCAGTCTCCTTCCCGGGCCAGGGCGAGGTGTTCGAACCACGGCCGGTAGCGGCGCAGCAGCGCTTCCTCCTGCCCGTCGAGGATGCCGGACAGGGCAATGCGTCCACCGGGCGCGGTGCGCTCGGCCAGGGTGTCCGCCAGCCCGTCCAGGGCCGAGGCAAGGATGTTGGCGACCACCACCGGGTAGGCGCGTTCGGGCGTTTGCTGCGGTGAATACAGCTCCAGCGCCGCGGACAGGCCATTGCGCTCGGCATTGTCACGACTGGCGGCCAGCGCCTGGGGGTCGTTGTCCACCCCCACCGCGCCGGCGGCGCCCAGTCGCAGCGCCGCCAGGGCGAGGATGCCGCTGCCGCAGCCGTAGTCGAGCACCTGGGCGCCGTCCAGCGCACCCGCGTCGGCCAGCGCATCCAGCCACTGCAGGCACAGCGAGGTGGTTGGGTGGGTGCCGGAACCAAAGGCCAGGCCCGGATCGAGCCGGATCACCGCAGCGTCGGCGTCCGCAGCGGCTTCGGGCAGTTCGTGGTTCCACGGCACGATCCAGGTGCGCCGGCCGAATTGCAGCGGCGCGTAGGTATCCATCCAGACCCGCTCCCAGTCCTGGTCCTCGATCACCTGGAACTGCACCCGGGACCAGTCCAGGCCCGGATCAAAGGCTTCCAGCGCCGCCAGCAGCAGCAGGCCGTCGGCGTCGTGGGGAAACAGCGCGCTCAGCGACAGCGAGTGCCACAGCGGCGTTTCGCCCACACCCGGCTCCAGGATTGCCGATTCGTTGGTGGTGTCGGCATCGGCATCGAGCAGGGTCACGGCCAGGGCGCCAACGTCTTCCAGCGCGCGCTCGTAGCGCGGTTGCTCGGATTCGCTGCAGCGCAGGGCCAGTTCCAGATAGGGCATGGAGCTTTTCCGCGAAAGAGGGGGAGGCGGGCATGGTGCGTTGCCCGGCGCACGGGGTAAAGCGGACGGTGGTGCGGCGCGGTCACGGGCGGCGTTCAAGTCAGACCGGCGGGTTTGTTTTACCATCCGGCTTTCCCGGAAACGCGACCAGAGCGGTCGCCGCGATTGCGATATCCGATGGACATGGCGCTCAACCGGCCGGCGGTGTTGTTCGCACTGCTGGCGTCGTTGCTGCTGGCACTGCTGTATGCCCTGTGGGGTGATGGCGGCGGCACCGTGCCTGGTGTCGAGCCGGTCGACGATCCCGCCGCAGTGATCACCGGACGTTCTGGCGGGTTGTCGTTGCAGGGGGCCGGTGCCGTGCGGCACCCGCAAGCCATCCCGGCTACCCCGACAGCTTTCGCGGTAGATCCGCTTGCTGCCGGGCCGCAGGGCCTGGCCAAGGCGTTTGAAAGCGCCGACGACCTGCATGCCTTCGTGCACCGGCTGCTGCCCGCAGCGCTGGCCGGAGGCGCCGAGGCTGCCTGGATGGTCAGCAGGGTCTATGACTACTGCGCCGCGCACGCCGCGGATCCGACCGGCTTCGCCCGCGACACCGACCAGCTGGGGCGCATGGGGTTCACGACGTCTGCATCGATGGCGGCGGCGCGCGAGCGGGTGGCACACCGCTGCCGGCAGTTCTCCCCGATCGACGGGATCGACCGTGAGCTGGTGCTCTGGTACCGCGTGGAGGCTGCCGAAGCGGGCAGCCTGGCGGCCGAGGCTGCGCTGCTGGCCATGGGCGAGCCGCTTGATGACGAGGCCGGGTACCGGCGCGATCTGGTGGACCGGGTCCAGGCTTCGGGCGATGCGCAGGCATTCTCCGCGCTGGCACCGGCCATGGGCCTGGCCGCGAATGGGGATCACGCCTATGCCGGCCAGTTGGCCGGTACGCCAATGGCCGAGCTGGCCTGGCAGCTGGGGGCCTGCGCGCTCGGCCTGGACTGCGCCGCGGATGGCGCGCTGATGACTTCCTACTGCGTGAACGGGGGCATCTGTTCCCGCGATGCGCGTCAGGATTTTCCCGCCTTCGTCCACGATTCCGCGGTCCCGCGGCGTGGCCGGAAGGCACTTGATGAAATGGTTGGCTCGCTGTTGGGCGAGGGAGTACCGCGATGAAACAAAACTGCGCGATGAAGAAGAACTATCTGCCGCGTCTGCGGTTCTGGCTGTGGGTGGCGCTGTTCGGGGCCTATTCGGTGACTGCGGTCGGGGTGATGGTGCATGCCCTGGTGGGCGAGGAGCACGACAGCCTGTCGCAGGTGGCGGTGACCAGCGTGGATTCGACGGCCGAGGCGCGCATCGGGGGCGCGGCCCAGCTGGCGGCGGTGTACCGGGCGCAGAGCGGCACGCCGTTCTCCGCGCTGCCGCCGGGCAGCACGTTCAAGGTCATCTGGCCGGACGGTTCCAGCGAATACGTGACCGTGGTCAGCCAGTCGTCCAAGGCGGGCGTGCAGCTGCTGCCCGACACGCAGCTGCGCGCCGGGGAAATGATGACCCCGGCGGGCGAGCTGCAGGCCGTACCCGCCATCCGTCGCGCGGATGGCGGGCCGTCAGCTGATCGACAGTGACTTGTCGCGGCGCTCGGACAGGCGCTTTTCCAGATAGTGGATGTTCTGTCCACCCTGCTGGAAGCCCACGTCGCGCATGATCCGCTGGTGCAGCGGGATATTGGTGCGGATCCCGTCGATGACCATCTCGCTCAGCGCCACGCGCATGCGGCAGATCGCCTGTTCGCGGTCCGAGCCGTGCACGATCAGCTTGCCGATCATCGAGTCGTAATCCGGCGGCACGCGATAGCCGGCGTAGATATGTGAGTCCACCCGCACGCCCGCGCCGCCGGCAGCGTGGTAATGCTGGATCATGCCCGGTGAGGGCAGGAAGCTGTCCGGATCCTCGGCGTTGATGCGGCACTCGATCGCGTGGCCGCGCAGCACCACGTCTTCCTGGCGGATCGACAGCGGACGCCCGGAGGCGATCAGCAGCTGTTCGCGGATCAGGTCGATGCCGGTGACCATCTCGGTGACAGGATGCTCAACCTGGATGCGGGTGTTCATTTCGATGAAGTAGAAGCGCCCCTTCTCGTACAGGAACTCGAAGGTGCCGGCGCCGCGGTAGCCGATGCGCAGGCACGCGTCCACGCACACCCGGCCGATCTCGGCGCGCTGCTCATCGGTGATGCCCGGGGCCGGCGCTTCTTCCACCACCTTCTGGTGGCGACGCTGCATGGAGCAGTCGCGCTCGCCCAGGTGGATGGCGTTGCCCTGGCCGTCGGCCAGCACCTGGATCTCGATGTGGCGCGGATCCTCGAGGAACTTCTCCATGTACACCACGTCGTTGCCGAACGCCGCTTTGGCTTCGGACTTGGTGGTGGAAATGGCGTTGGCCAGGGCCGCTTCGGTATTCACCACGCGCATGCCGCGCCCGCCGCCGCCGCCGGAGGCCTTGACGATCACCGGGTAGCCGATCTCGCGGGCGAGCTTGATGTTGACTGCCGCATCGTCGCCCAGCGGGCCGTCGGAGCCCGGCACGCACGGCACGCCGGCTTCCTTCATGGCCTTGATCGCGGCGACCTTGTCGCCCATCAGGCGGATGGTGTCGGCCTTGGGACCGATGAAGATGAAGCCGGACTGTTCGACCCGCTCGGCGAAGTCCGCGTTCTCGGCCAGAAAGCCGTAGCCGGGATGGATGGCCTGGGCGTCGGTGACCTCGGCCGCGGCAATGATGGCCGGCATGTCCAGGTAGCTGCGGTGGGAGGGCGCCGGGCCGATGCACACCGACTCGTCGGCCATGGCCACGTGCTTGAGGTTGCGGTCCACGGTGGAATGCAGCGCGACCGTGCGGATGCCCAGGGCATGGCAGGCGCGCAGGATCCGCAGGGCGATTTCGCCGCGGTTGGCAATAACGACTTTATCGAGCATGGGCGCGGCCTCAGCCGATCACGAACAGCGGCTGGTCGAACTCCACCGGCTGGCCGTTCTCACACAGGATCGCAACCACCGTGCCGGCCTGGTCGGCTTCGATCGGGTTGAACATCTTCATCGCCTCGACGATACCCAGCGTATCGCCCACGGCCACGGTCTGGCCGACGGTGACGAACGGCGGCTTGTCCGGCGATGGGGCGGTGTAATAGGTGCCCACCATCGGTGAGGTGACCACGTGCCCGTCGGGCAGCGCCGGCCCGGCATCGGCCGCTTCGGCTTCGGCTGCGCGGCCGCCGGTGGCAGCCTGCACCGGCGATTGCATCGGCATCACCGGCTCCTGGCGCGGCACCGCGATCATGGTCGGCGCGGCGTGGGCCGGAGCGGCCGGGGCGCGTGACAGGCGCACGGATTCCTCGCCCTCCTTGATTTCAATCTCGGTAAGGTTGCTCGCTTCGAGCAGGTCGATGAGCTTCTTGATCTTGCGAAGGTCCATGTCGGCCTCGTGAATATCTGTGGTGGATAGGGAGGTTGATTCGGATCTGGAATCAGCGGTCGATGCCGGCTTCAAGCCGGTCGAGCGCCGCAGTCAGCGCCAGGGTGTAGCTGGTCGGGCCGAAGCCACACACCACGCCCACTGCCAGGTCGCTGAAATAACTGGTGCGGCGGAACGGTTCGCGCGCATGGGGGTTGGACAGGTGCACCTCGATGAACGGGATGGCGACGGCGGCCAGCGCATCGCGGATCGCCACCGAGGTGTGGGTGAAGGCGGCAGGATTGATCAGGATGAAGTCGGTGCCGTCCGACGCCGCGGCCTGGATCCGTTCGACCAGCGCATGCTCGGCGTTGGACTGGAACGTCTGCAGCTGGTGGCCGGCCGCTGCCGCCTGATCCTGCAGACCGGCATCGATCTGCGCCAGCGTGGTGCGGCCATAGATCTCCGGCTCGCGGCTGCCGAGCAGGTTCAGATTGGGGCCGTGCAGGAGCAGGAGGTTCGCCATCGGGTGCCGGGTGCGGTGTCTTCGTCAAAACAGTCGCGCAGTCTGCGGCAAACCGGATATTCCTGTCCAGTTCGACGATGTTAGGGGATTTTAAGCGGTTGTTTGAGTTTGGCGGATTTCCGGCCGCCTGGGCGGGGCGTGGCCGGTCAGGACTCAGTGCCGCGCCCAGCCATCGATCTCGCCGTGCTCGAACGGCCCGATCCTCTGCTTGAGCACCTGCCCGTCGGCGGAGATCAGGACCGAATACGGCAGCACCCCGCGCGGGTTGCCCAGGCGCACGCCCGCGTCGGCGTTGCCGGGGCTGTCGATGCCCTGCGGATACTCCACCGGCACCTCGGCAAGAAAATCGCGCACGGCCTGGGCATCATCCAGCGCGATTCCGAGCACCTGCACGCCGTCGCTGCCCTGGGCCCGGGCGAAGCGGTCCAGCTCGGGCATCTCCTCGATGCACGGCGGGCACCAGCTGGCCCAGATGTTGACCAGCAGCGGCTGGCCGGAGAAGTCGTCGGGCAGGGTCCACTGGCCCTCGTCCAGCTGTGCCACCGAAAAATGCGGCACCGGGCCGCCACGCTTGGCCACCTCCACGCCTTCCGGTGCCGGCGGCGCGTTGGCCTGCAGCACCTGCTGGGCCAGGCGCTGGCCCGGTTCGGTGCGCAGCAGCGGGCCCGGTCCGCTCATCATCAGACTGGCGACGATGCCGAGCGTGCCCGCGGCCAGCGCCACCAGCAGGATCCGGGGAGTGGTCAGCTTCATCGGGCAGCCCGCTGCAGCGCGCCGATGGCGATGTCGTCGCTCAGCAGGGCGGGAAGCACCTCGCCCGGGCCGCCGTCGGCGGGATAGACCACATACAGCGGCACCCCGACGGCGTTGTGCTCCTGCAGGAATTCGCTGATCGCCGAATCCACGTTGGTCCAGTCGCCGACCAGATAGGCGGCGCCGGTGTCGGCAAGCGCGGTGCGGAACGGTTCGCGCGCCAGCACGCGCTGCTCATTGGCCTTGCAGGTCACGCACCAGTCGGCGGTCATGTTGACGAACACCGGGCGGCCTTCGGCGCGCAGGGCCGCCAGGCGCTCTGCCGACCAGGCAGCCGTGCCTGCGCTGTCCTGCACGGACGTGGCGGCAGGTTGCAGGCGGGCCACCGCAATCACCGGCACCAGCGCCATCAGCAGGACCGCCACGGCGAAGACCCGCCCGCCAATCGAACCGCTCCAGCGCTTGCGCTCGTACCACCACAGACCCAGTGCCAGCAGCACCAGGCCCGCGGCCACCAGCGCCATCGCGTCCACCCCGTGCTGACGACCCAGCACCCAGGCCAGCCAGATCGCGGTCAGGTACATGGGGAAGGCCATGAAGCGCTGCAGCGTTTCCATCCACGGCCCGGGTTTGGGCAGGCGTGAAGCCAGCGCCGGCACGAAGCCAATCAGCAGGAACGGCAGGGCCAGGCCCAGGCCCAGCGCCAGGAACACGGTCATTGCCACCGGCGCGGATGCGGTGAAGGCAAAGGCCAGCGCGCCGCCCATGAATGGCGCGATGCAGGGGCTGGCGACCACGCACGCCAGCACCCCGGTAAAGAAGTTGCCGGTGCGCCCGCCCTTCGCGGCCAGCTGCTGGCCGGCATTTCCCAGTCCGCCACCGATGCTGAAGACCCCGGACAGGCTGAGTCCCACCGCGAACATCAGGTACACCAGCAGGGCGACGAACCACGGCTGCTGCAGCTGGAACCCCCAGCCGAGCGCCGCGCCGGCCGAGCGCAGCGCCAGCACCAGCGCGCCGATCGCCGCAAATGCACTCAGCACGCCCAGCGTGTACCAGAGCGCATGGCTGCGCGCGGTCGCCCGGCTGCCGCCGCTCTGCGCCAGTCCCACCACTTTGAGCGACAGGATCGGCAGCACGCACGGCATCAGATTCAGGATCAATCCGCCCAGCAGTCCCAGTGCCAGAGCGCTCAGCAGGCCGCCCCGAGGCAGCGGCGGCGCGGTGCTGCGCACGGCGTTGTCGGCAGCGGCGCCCTCAGCTGCAACCGGTGTGGCGCTGGATGCGGGCGGCGGCGCTGCGGCGGCTTCCGGCCGGGCATCGGAGAAGGGGTCTGCGGGCGTGGCGGCCGGGTCCGGATGCTGCGTGGGTGCCGGCGTGGGTGTTGGCGGCGCCATTTCGGCAGCGGTCGCCGACGACGTCACGGTGCCGGCCGGCATTGCTACCTGCACGCTGCGGGTCATCGGCGGATAGCAGATGCCCTCGTCCTGGCAGCCCTGGAACGTCGCGGTGAGGGTGACCGTGGCGGCATCCGGGTGGCTGCGGCGCAGCGGCAGCGGCACGTCGATCTGGTCGAAGTACACCACCGTGTCGCCGAAATAGGGGTCGTTGTGGTCAACGCCTCCGGGCCAGTCCGGCTGGCCTGCCGCAATGCCGGCCGCGCCTTCGATGCTGAAGCTGCTGCGGTCCCGGTACAGGTAGTAGCCGCGTGCCGGGGTGAAGCGCATCAGGATGGTGTCGCCGTCGCCAACGATGGCTTCAAAACCGAATGCCTGCTCCTCGGGCAGGGGCAGCGGCTGGGCCGATCCATCCACTCCAGTGCCAATGGCGCCGCCACCCGCAGCGCTGCCCTGCAGTGCCCGGCCGAGCGCGGCCAGGCCGTCGCCGCCGCCCGGGGCCGGTGCGGCGGTCAGCGCAGAGGCCGCGGGCAGGTCCACCGTGATCGTGCGCGTGTCCGGCGGATAGCACACGCCCAGGTCGGCGCAGCCCTGGTAGCGGACCTTCAGCTGCAGGCGTTGGGTGCCGGGTGCGGCCTGGCCTTCCAGAACGCCGGTGACCTGCTGGCGGTAGGTCTCGACCTCGCCAAAGAATTCGTCCACATGGGCAATGCCGGCGGGCCAAATCGCTTCGCCGCTGTCGAAGCCTTCGGCGCTGGCGCCCATGCGATGCCGGTACAGATAGTAGCCATCGGCTACGTCGAAGCGGATCTCGACCCGGTCGCGGGCGGGCGCCACCGCGCTGAGGCGGAACGCATCTTCGATCGGCAGCAGCTCATCCGGATCAACGCCGGCCGCCTGGACCGCCGCCCCTCCCAGCAGGGTGACGCCCAGCAGCAGGGCCCGGAATCGGCGCATGAGCGGACTCAAGCCTGCCGGCCCAGGTTGACGCATGCGGCCAGGCGGCGCTGGACCAGATCGCGTGCGATCCGGGTGGCGCTGGCGCGGTCGGGGCAGTTGCAAAGACAGGGCAGGACGGGTGCCACGGACAGATTGGCTCGTACGTTGCGGTTGATCCCATAGGGTAGCGCGAGAGCGTGACGTTGGCCTGTATGGAACGGTACGTCCCGGGCGGGAACGCCGCCTATACAGGGTGCTGCAGCGAAGGAGCTATAAACTTGCGCATCCGGATGAACAGGGGCTGCACGCCGCCGCCCTCCCTTCAGCCGGCCCCAGTCCTCCTCAAGCACAAGTACCGCCACCATGCACAGACTGATCCGCTCCGCCTTTGCACTGATGCTGCTCGCCTGCGCCCCTCACGCCTTGGCCCAGGTGGAGGTGGGTGCCGCGGTGTCGGTCACCCGCGACTCGGAAACCACCGCCATCGGCGCGGTGGCCTGGCAGCCTTACTGGCGCGAGGCCTGGAGCGGCCAGCTGCTCTGGGATGTCGGCGCCATGTATGTCCACGGTCGCGACAACACCCGCCTGAACCTGGATGAGAACGCGGTGGTTGTGCATGGCGGGCTGCGCTGGGAGCACACCAGCGGGTTCACCGCAGGGTTCGGCGCCGGCCTGCAGATCGGCCATACCGATGCGCTGTCGGGCAATCCGCAGTTCATCAGCACCGTGGGCTGGCGCTGGGACCGCTTCGCCCTGCTGGCCCGGCATATTTCCAACGCCAGCATCAAGCAGCCCAACGACGGCGAAACCATGCTGATGGCCACCTGGCGGTTCTGACCGCTGCGCCGGCTAAGCTTCGGAGCGGTACACCCGCGGCACGCGCTTGAGTCCTGACAGCAGCCGGTAGGGGCTGGTGCCAGCGTGCGCGGCGACCTCGGCCACCGGCAGCTGGTTGCCCCAAAGCTCCACCTTCGTGCCCACCTGGGCCTGCGGATGATCGCCAAGGTCGATGGTGAGCATGTCCATTGAAACCCGGCCGATCAGCCGGCTGCGGCGTCCCTCCACCAGCACCGGCGTGCCGGCAGGGGCGTACTGGGCGTAGCCGTCGGCATAGCCCATCGCCACCACGCCGATCCGGGTGGGGCGGTCGGTCACGAAACCACCGCCGTAGCCGATCGGCTCGCCAGCGGGCAAGTCGCGCACGGAAATGATGGCCGATTCCAGTGTCATCGCCGGCTGCAGCGATTCAGCCGACGCGCACGGGGCGTCGAGCATGTGGGTGCCGTAGAGCATCAGGCCGGGCCGGCCCCAGCCACGACGCGCCTGGGGCCAGGCCATCAGGCCGGCGGAATTGGCCACGCTCACCATGGTGTCGGCGGGCAGGGTGGCCAGCGCCTGGTCAAAGCTGTGCAGCTGTTCCGCAGTGCGGTCCTGGCCAAGCTCGTCGGCGCGGGCGAAATGGGTCATCGCCACCATGGCTTGGACACCGTCCAGCGCACACACGCGCTGCCATGCAGCGGCGAATTCCTGCGGTGCGAGCCCCAGCCGGTGCATGCCGCTGTCCAGCTTCACCCACACCTGCTCCGGCTGCCGGCCCGCGTGGCGCTCCAGCGCCTCCACCTGCCAGGGCGAGGCCACCACCGTCCACAGGCGGTGGCGCTCGATCAGCGGCAGCTCGTCGGCGGTGAAGAAGCCTTCCAGCAGCAGGATCGGGGCGCGGATGCCGGCCTCGCGCAGCTCCAGCGCCTCTTCGATACAGGCCACGCCGAAGCCATCGGCCTCGCCGTCGAGCGCCTGTGCGCAGCGGGCGGCGCCGTGCCCGTAGGCATCGGCCTTGACCACCGCCAACGCGCGGCCGCCGGCCAGCTGCTGGGCGTGCCGGTAGTTGTGCCTTACAGCATCGAGATCAACCAGGGCGCGGGCTGGGCGCATATCCGAATCCCTCCGCCAGCTCAGCGTCCGCCGGCCGGAATGGCCGGCCAGGGACGCTCGTAGCGGGAAATATCCAGCCCTTCCGGATCGATCGCCGGGGTGCGGCCATCGACCAGGTCGGCCAGGTAGCGCGCCGAGCCACAGGACATGGTCCAGCCCAGCGTGCCGTGGCCGGTGTTGAGCAGCAGGTTGGAATAGCGGGTGGCCCCGATCACCGGCGGACCGTCCGGCGTGGAAGCGCGCAGGCCGGCCCAGAATTCGGACTGATCCAGATCGCCGCCCTCCGGATACAGGCTGCGCACCACCATTTCCAGGGTCTGGCGACGGCGCGCCGGCAGCGACAGGTTGTAGCCGGACACCTCGGCCATGCCGCCCACCCGGATGCGGTCGTCGAAGCGGGTGATCGCCACCTTGTAGCTCTCGTCCAGTACGGTCGAGACCGGTGCCATGTCGGGGTTGCTGATCGGGATGGTCAGCGAATAGCCCTTGAGCGGGTACACCGGCAGGCGGATGCCCAGCGGTGCCAGCAGGCGTGGTGACCAGCTGCCCAGTGCCAGTACGTAGCGATCGGCGGTTTCCAGCTTGCCGTCGATACGCACGCCGGTGATCCGGTTGCCGCCGGCCTGCAGCGATTCGATCTGCTGCCCAAGGCGGAATTCAACGCCCGCCTGGCGCGCCAGCTCCGCCAGGCGGGTGGTGAACAGGTGGCAATCGCCGGTTTCATCGCCCGGCAGGCGCAGTGCGCCGGCGAGGCTGTCGCGGACTTTTGCGAGCGCGGGTTCCACGCGGATGATGCCGTCCGCGTCCAGCAGCTCGTAGCGCACGCCGTACTGCTCGAGCACGGTGATGTCGCGGGCGGCGGCGTCGAGCTGTTCGCGGGTGCGGAACAGCTGGGTGGTGCCCAGGGTGCGCTGCTGGTATTCCAGTCCAAGCTCGCGGCGCAGCTCGTCCAGGCTGTCGCGGCTGTATTCGGCCAGGCGCACCATGCGCGCCTTGCTGACCGCATAGCGCGCGCTGGTGCAGTTGCGCAGCATCTGCCACATCCAGCGGTACTGGGCCGGATCGGCAGTGGGGCGGATGGCCAGCGGGGCGTGGCGGGACAGCAGCCAGCCGATCGCCTTGGCGGGAATGCCCGGAGCCGGCCACGGGGAGGCGTAGCCGGGCGACACCTGGCCGGCGTTGGCAAAGCTGGTTTCCAGCGCCGCGCCAGGCTGGCGGTCGACCACGACCACCTCGTGCCCGGCCTGACGCAGATACCAGGCGCTGGTGACGCCAACCACTCCGGAACCCAGGACCAGGATGCGCATACTCGAAGACTCGCGTGTAAAGGTGGTAAAGCAGGTTGACTGCCCAGTATATTTCCGGTTGGGCAGTGATATTCACTGATTGTGTTGAGTTAAGCGGGGCAAAAGCGCGACAACGTGTCTTTTGAAGGAGTCTTGCCATGGCCAAGCGCGGTCTGGACCGGATCGACCGCAGGATCCTGCGCATCCTGCAGCGCGAAGGGCGCATCCCTTTCACCGAGCTGGGCGAGCGCGTCGGCCTCTCGACCACTCCCTGCGCCGAACGCGTCCGGCGGCTGGAGCGCGACGGCGTCATCACCGGCTACCACGCCCGCGTGACCCCGCAGGCGGCGGAGGCGGCACTGCTGGTGTTCGTGCAGATCAGCCTGGCTTACAAGTCGGGCGACATCTTCGAAGAGTTCCGGCGCGCGGCGTTGAAGCTGCCGCATGTGCTGGAGTGCCACCTGGTTTCGGGTGATTTCGACTACCTGATCAAGGCGCGGATCTCGGAAATGGCCTCCTACCGCAAGCTGCTGGGCAGTACGTTGCTGACGCTTCCGTATGTGCGCGAGTCGCGCAGCTACATCGTGATGGAAGAGGTGAAGGAAACGCTGGAGCTGCCGCTGGCCGACTGAGTGCCCCGTTTCGTAGGTCGGGGCTACGCCCCCGACGCCCCCGTGTTTCCGCAGCCGAGCCCCGGCGTGGTCGGGAGGCCTTTGCGCGTAAGTAAAGGAGGAGGTCTTCGCCGCAGGCGGAGACCGGGGGACATGGAGCGCAAAGGCCTGCCGGCCGCGGCGGGGCCCGTCAGGTCACGGGAATCTCCAAAGAACGAAATTTCCACCCGAGCCCTTGAAAAGAAAACCCCCGGCCCCATCTCCTGACCACGCCCGGATCACCGGGTCTTTGCTGCCCACGGCGTTAGCACTCTGCCGGGCAGAGTGCTAACATCGCCGCCCAAATTCCAACCCGATCAATCACTTGAAGAGGATCGACATGAGCAATATCAAGCCGCTTTACGACCGTGTGGTCATCAAGCGTACCGAAGAAGAGAAGATGTCGGCCGGCGGGATCGTGATCCCCGATTCCGCGACCGAAAAGCCGATCAAGGGCGAAGTGGTCGCCGTTGGTGACGGCAAGGCCCTGGACAACGGCGACGTGCGCGCGCCCAAGGTCAAGATCGGCGACCAGGTGCTGTTCGGCAAGTACAGCGGCACCGAAGTGAAGCTCGAGGGCACCGAATACCTGGTAGTCCGCGAAGACGACATCCTGGCGATCCTGGGCTGATCCAGCCCGCGATTCCGACATCCCCCAATCACAAGAATCTATTCCGGAGTTAGCAAATGGCTGCCAAGGAAATCCGTTTCGGTGAAGATGCGCGCTCGAAGATGGTGCGCGGCGTCAACACTCTCGCAAATGCCGTCAAGGCAACCCTCGGCCCGAAGGGCCGCAACGTCGTGCTCGACAAGAGCTTCGGCGCCCCGACCATCACCAAGGATGGCGTGTCCGTAGCGAAGGAAATCGAGCTGCAGGACAAGTTCGAGAACATGGGCGCGCAGATGGTCAAGGAAGTTGCTTCCAAGACCTCCGACAACGCCGGTGACGGCACCACCACCGCGACCGTGCTGGCCCAGGCGTTCATCCGCGAAGGCTCCAAGGCCGTCGCTGCCGGCATGAACCCGATGGACCTCAAGCGCGGTATCGACCAGGCCGTCAAGGCCGCTGTGGAAGAGCTGAAGAACATCAGCAAGCCCACCGCGGACGACAAGGCCATTGCCCAGGTTGGCACCATCTCCGCCAACTCCGACGAGTCGATCGGCACCATCATCGCCGACGCGATGAAGAAGGTCGGCAAGGAAGGCGTGATCACCGTTGAAGAAGGCTCCGGCCTGGACAACGAGCTGGACGTGGTCGAGGGCATGCAGTTCGACCGCGGCTACCTGTCGCCATACTTCATCAACAACCAGCAGTCGATGGCGGCCGACCTGGATGATCCGTTCATCCTGCTGCACGACAAGAAGATCTCCAACGTGCGTGACCTGCTGCCCGTGCTGGAAGGCGTGGCCAAGGCCGGCAAGCCGCTGCTGATCGTGGCCGAGGAAGTCGAGGGCGAAGCCCTGGCGACCCTGGTGGTCAACACCATCCGCGGCATCGTCAAGGTCGTGGCAGTGAAGGCCCCGGGCTTCGGCGATCGTCGCAAGGCGATGCTGGAAGACATGGCCGTGCTGACCGGCGGCACCGTGATCTCCGAGGAAGTGGGCCTGCAGCTTGAGAAGGCCACCATCCAGGACCTGGGCCGCGCCAAGAAGGTGCAGGTGACCAAGGAGAACACCACCATCATCGACGGCGCGGGCGACAGCCCCTCCATCGAGGCGCGCATCAAGCAGATCAAGGCGCAGATCGAAGAGACCTCTTCGGACTACGACCGCGAGAAGCTGCAGGAGCGCGTGGCCAAGCTGGCCGGTGGCGTGGCGGTGATCAAGGTCGGTGCTTCGACCGAGATCGAAATGAAGGAAAAGAAGGCCCGCGTTGAAGACGCCCTGCACGCGACCCGTGCTGCGGTGGAAGAAGGCGTGGTCCCGGGTGGCGGCGTTGCGCTGATCCGCGCGCTGCAGGCCATCGGTGAGCTCAAGGGCGCCAACGAAGACCAGAACCACGGCATCGTCATCGCCCTGCGTGCGATGGAAGCCCCGCTGCGCGAGATCGTCGCCAACGCGGGCGAAGAGCCGTCGGTCATCGTCAACCAGGTCAAGGAAGGCAGCGGCAACTACGGCTACAACGCTGCCAATGGCGAATTCGGCGACATGATCGAGTTCGGCATCCTGGACCCGACCAAGGTGACCCGTTCGGCGCTGCAGAACGCCGCTTCCATTGCCGGTCTGATGATCACGACCGAAGCGATGGTCGCTGACCTGCCGCAGAAGGACGAGCCGGCCATGCCGGGCGGTGGTGACATGGGTGGAATGGGCGGCATGGGCGGCATGGGCTTCTGATCCCGTCTGTCTGACGTTCCATTGCAACACCAGAGGCCCCGCAGCGATGCGGGGCCTTTTTTGTCAGCGAAGGCGGCTTTGCACCGCCCGGCGGGCGCTGCCCCTGACTGATCAGCCCGGAAGCATCGAGCCGGTGTCCAGCCAGCGCTGGTGCCAGCTCAGCGCTTCGCCGAGCAGGTGCGGGGTGTGCTTGCCGTAGCTCTCCCGGCTGGCGCGGTCGAAATAGTCCTGCAGCGCATCGCGGTAGTCGGGGTGCGCACAGTTGGCGATCAGGGTCCGCGCGCGCTGCTTGGGCGAGAGTCCGCGCAGGTCGGCCACGCCCTGCTCGGTGACGATGATCGACACATCGTGCTCGGTGTGGTCCACGTGACTGGCCATTGGCACGATCGAGGAGATGCTGCCGCCCTTGACGGTGCTGGGCGAGAGGAAGATCGACAGGAACGCGTTGCGGGTGAAATCGCCCGAGCCGCCAATCCCGTTCATGATCCGGCTGCCCATGATGTGGGTGGAGTTGACGTTGCCGTACAGGTCCACCTCGACCATGCCGTTCATGCCGATGCAGCCCAGCCGCCGCACCAGCTCCGGATGGTTGGAGATCTCCTGCGGGCGCATGATGATGCGCTCGCGGAAGAAGTCGATATCACGGGTGAATTCGGCGTGGGCGTCGGGGCTCAGCGCAAAGCCGGTGCACGAGGCCACCCGCAACACGCCGCTGCGCAGCAGGTCGAGCATGCCGTCCTGGATGACCTCGGTGAACGCGGTCAGATCCCGAAAGCCGCTGCTGGCAAGGCCGGCCAGCACCGCGTTGGGAATGTTGCCCACGCCCGATTGCAGCGGCAGCAGATCGGCGGGCATGCGCTTTTTGGCGATCTGGTGCTGCAGGAATTCGATCAGGTGCCCGGCAATGCGTTCACTGGTGGCATCGACCGGATTGAACGGGCTGTTGCGGTCCGGCGCGTTGGTGCGCACCACTGCCACCACGCGGTCCGGGTCCACCCTCAGCGCGGTGTCGCCGATGCGGTCGTCCACGTGTTCGAGCGGGATTGGCCTGCGCTGCGGCGGCCGCGCGGTGCCGTAATAGATGTCGTGCATGCCCTCCAGTCCGGCGGGCTGCCACTCGTTGACTTCGACGATCACCTTCTTGGCCAGGTCGAGCCAGGTCTTGCTGTTGCCGACCGAAGTGGAGGGCACGATGCTGCCGTCCTCGCGGATTGCCACGGCCTCGATCACCGCCACGTCGATGTCGCCGTAGAAGCCGAACCACGCGTTTGGAGCCACATGGCTCAGGTGTGCGTCGATATAGGCCAGGGAGCCGTCGTTGATGCGCTCACGGGTCTGGGGATCGCTCTGGTAGGGAAGGCGCAGGGCAATGCCGTCCACTTCCGCCAGCACGCCGTCCAGTTCGGGCGCGGTGGAGGCGCCGGTCAGCAGGTTGATCTGGAACTTGCCGCCGCCGTTGCCATTGTGCTGGCGGATGCGCTCGGCCAGCGCGCCCGGTACTGCCTTGGGATAGCCGGAGCCGGTGAAGCCGCTCATGGCCACCGTGTTGCCGGGCTGGATGTGGGCGGCGGCGGTGGCGGCGTCGACGACGCGCTGGCGCAGGATCGGGCTGTGGATGCGTTGTTCGGGCATGGGCGACGACGTGGGCAGTGGAGGGGCCCCTATTGTCGCCCGCCGGCGTGACAGGGGCTCCCCTGTGATGGAACGGGGTGTTTCCAGTCCCGCCGACGGGGAGCTTTCCAGATCAGCGGCTGGCCGCCTCCGCCGCCGGCTGGCGCACGAAGCGGGCGCGCAGCCGGGTCAGGGCCAGGTAGATCGCCGGCGTGGTGTACAGGGTCAGCACCTGGCTGACCAGCAGGCCGCCAACCACGGCGATGCCCAGCGGACGGCGCATTTCCCAGCCTTCGCCGGTGGCCAGCATCAGCGGCAGCATGCCCAGCAGCGCGGCCAGGCTGGTCATCAGGATCGGGCGGAAACGCAGGCGCGCGGCTTCCACGATCGCCGCCTCCGGCGTCATGCCGTGATCGCGCTGTGCGGCCAGGGCGAAATCGATCATCAGGATGGTGTTCTTCATCACCACTCCCACCAGCAGGAACAGGCCCAGCAGGGAGATCAGATCCAGCTCGGTATCAAACAGCATCAGCGCCAGCAGCGCGCCGACGCCGGCCGAGGGCAGGATCGACAGGATTGCGATTGGCAGCACGAAGCTTTCGTACAGCATGCCCAGCAACAGATAGACCGCCAGTACTGCACCCAGGATCAGCCACAGCTGGCGCTGCTGCATTTCCTGCAGGCTGCCGGCTTCCTCGCCCAGCACGGCCTGTACTTCATTGGGCAGCATGATCCGGGCCATGGCCTGGTCGATTGCTTCCACCGCCTCGCCCAGGGTCACCCCGGGAGCCAGGGCAAAGCTGACCCGCGAAGCCACGAACTGCTGGCGGTGCTGGATGCGGTCCGGCGCCATGCCGTAGGACCAGCTGGCAAACGCCGACAGCGGTACCCGTCGGCCGCCTTCGCCGATCGCATACACCTGATCCAGCGTGGCCGGGGTCTGGGTATAGCGCTGGTCCAGCTCCATCACCACCCGGTACTGGTTGAGGCTGTCGTAAAGGGTGGCTACCTGGCGCTGGCTGAAGGAGTTGTTGAGCACGGTGGCGACCATGCGCATGTCCACGCCCAGCTGCGCCGCCGCGGTGCGGTCGATATCCAGCACCACCTGGCGGCTGCCCTCGTCGCCGCTGGAGTCCACATCGGCCAGTTCCGGCAGCGCCGCCAGCGCCTCGCGGATGTGCGGGGTCCACTCGCGCAGCGGGGCGAGATCGCCGGACATCAGTTCCAGGCTGTAGGTGCCTTCATCACCGCCACCGCCGCCGATACGGATGTCCTGGTCCACCCACAGGCCCATGCGTCCGCCGGGGATGGAGGGCATCTGCATACGCAGCCGGTCGATCACTTCGCGGCTGGACACGCCGCGCTCTTCCAGCGGCTTCATCTGGATCATGATGAAGGCGTTGTTGACCCCGCTGTTGCCGCCGATATAGCCGGAAATATGCTCGATCGCCGGGTCGGCCATCAGCAGCTGCCGGTAGGCGTCGATCTTGGGCTGCATGACCTGGAAGGAGAGACCGTCATCGCCGCGGGCGAAGCCGCGCAGCTGGCCGGTGTCCTGCTGCGGCACGGTGCCGCGCGGCACCTGTCCCGACAGCCAGACGCTGAGGCCGATCGCACCGGCCAGTACCAGCAGCATCACCGGTACATTGCGCACCACGCCGCCGAGCGAGCGCAGATACAGCCCGCGCGTGCCTTCGAACGCCACGCCGCCCAACCGCTGCCACGGCGTGACCACCCGGTCCGGATCCTTGCGGCCAAGCAGGCGTGCG
This sequence comes from Luteimonas qiangzhengi, assembly GCF_039548515.1. NCBI lineage: Bacteria > Pseudomonadati > Pseudomonadota > Gammaproteobacteria > Lysobacterales > Lysobacteraceae > Luteimonas > Luteimonas qiangzhengi. Next base: position 54,229 of record NZ_JBCLVE010000010.1, read on the forward strand.
GCCAGCGTGGGAGTGAGGCTCAGCGAGACCAGCAGCGACACGCCCATCGCCGCGACCAGGGTCAGCGAGAACTCGCGGAACAGGCGTTCGACGAAGTCGTCCAGGAACAGGATCGACACGAACACCACCGCCAGCGCCAGGTTCATCGACAGCAGGGTGGTGCCGACCTCGCCGGCGCCGCGCATGGCCGCCTTCCATGGGCTGAGTCCAGCCTCGATGTGGCGGGAGATGTTCTCCAGCACCACGATCGCATCGTCCACCACCAGCACCGCGGCCACGATCAGCGCCATCAGCGACATGGTGTTGAGCGAGAAGCCCAGCATCCAGATGATCGCCAGCGCGCCGAAAAGCGATACCGGGATCGCCAGCGTGGGCACCAGCGCTGCGCGCCAGCTGCCCAGGAACGCCAATACCACCAGCACCACCAGGCCAACCGCCAGCAGCAGGGTGTGCTCGGCTTCGCTGAGGGTGGCGCGGATGACCGGCGAGCGGTCCATCACCACTTCCATGTCCACGCCGGCCGGCAGCAGCGCACGCAGCTGGTCCATCTGCGCGTGGATCGCGTCCACGGTCTCGATGATATTGGCGTTGGGCTGGCGGCTGATCACCAGCAGCACCGCATCGCGGGTGTTGTGGAAACCGGCGGCGTAGCGGTTTTCGGTGCCTTCGGCCACCTGGGCCACATCGCGCAGGTGCACCGGGCGGCCGTCGCGCCAGGCCACGATCAGGTCGCGGTATTCGGGGGCGGTGCGCAGCTGCAGGTTCGCCTCCACCTGCCACTGGCGCTCGCCCTCGGCCACGTGGCCGAGCGGGCGCAGGGCATTCGCGCTGCGGATCGCGCCGGCCACTTCGTCCAGCGCAATGCCGTACTGGTTGAGGGCGGAAGGATTCAGCGACACGCGCACCGCGGGCAATGAGGCCCCGCCGGCTTCCACCTGGCCCACGCCCGGGATCTGGGCGATCTTCTGCGCCAGGATGGTCGAGCCGACGTCGTACAGCTCGCCCGGGCTGAGCGTTTCCGAGCTCAGCGCCAGCGACATGATCGGCGCCTGGGACGGGTTGATCTTGCGGTACTGCGGCATGCCCGGCATGCCGGATGGCAGCTGGGCGCGGGCCGCGTTGATCGCCGCCTGCACCTCGCGGGCGGCCTCGTCCACGTTGCGGTCCAGCGAGAACTGCAGGTGGATGCGGGCCGAGCCCTGGCTGCTGGAGGAGGTGATGCGGGTGATGCCCGGAATGGTGCCCAGCGCCCGCTCCAGCGGCGTGGCCACGGTGGCCGCCATCGACTCCGGGCTGGCGCCCGGCATGCTGGCGGTCACCTGGATGGCCGGGTAATCCACCTGCGGCAGCGGCGCCACCGGCAGCATCCGGTAGGCCAGCATGCCCGCCAGCACGATCGCCACGGCCAGCAATATCGTGGCTACCGGGCGCTCGATAAACGGGCGCGACAGGTTGGCGCGCTTGGCTTCGACGCGCTTGGCCTCCATCAGCGTGCCGGCTCTGCTTCAGCGGCCGCGGCGCGACCACGGCGGGTCAGCCGGTCGAAGAACAGGTAGATCACCGGCGTGGTGAACAGGGTCAGCACCTGGCTCACCATCAGCCCGCCCACCATCACCAGACCCAGCGGCTGGCGCAGCTCGGCGCCGGAGCCGGAGGCCAGCATCATCGGGATGGCGGCAAACAGCGCCGCCAGGGTGGTCATCAGGATCGGCCGGAAGCGCAGCAGCGCCGCGCGGTGGATCGCCTGCTGCGGGGCCATGCCCTGGTCGCGTTCGGCCTCCAGGGCGAAGTCGACCATCATGATCCCGTTCTTCTTCACCAGCCCGATCAACAGGATGATGCCGATGATCGCGATCAGGTCCAGGCTGCGCCCGGTCACCAGCAGTGCGGCCAGCGCGCCGACGGTGGCCGAGGGCAGGGTGGACAGGATGGTGATCGGATGGATGAAGCTCTCGTAGAGCACGCCCAGCACGATGTACATCACCAGCACCGCGGCCAAAATCAGCCACAGGGTGCTGGACAGCGAATTGCGGAACGCCTGAGCCGCCCCTTGCAGGCGCAGCTCCACTGCTGCCGGCAGGCCAAGTTCGGCGCGTGCGGCTTCGATCTGGTCGACCGCTTCGCCCAGCGATGCGCCCGGCGCGAGGTTGAACGACACCGTAGCCGCCGGGAACTGGCCGATATGGCTGACCATCAGCGGCGCGGCGCGGGTCTCGATCCGGGCGATGCCGGCCAGCGGCGTCTGCTGGCCGTCGCCAGTGGCCACGTGGATGCGTCCGATCGCCTCCGGTCCCAGCTGGAAACGCCCGTCCACTTCAAGCACCACGCGGTACTGGTTGGCGTGGGTGAAGATGGTCGAGATCTGGCGCTGGCCGAAGGCGTCGTACAGCGCGTCGGCCACGTTGGACACGCTGATGCCCAGGCGCGCGGCGGCGTCGCGGTCGATATCCACCCAGGCCTGCAGCCCGCGGTCCTGCAGGTCGCCGGCCACGGCTGCCATTGCCGGGGCGTCCTGCAGGCGCTCGATCAGGCGGTCGGCCCACAGGGCGAGCTCGGTGCTGTCGGGACTGGTGAGCGCGAACTGGTACTGGCCGCGGCTGACCCGGTCCTCGATCGACAGCTCCTGCACCGGCTGCATGAACAGCGCGATCCCCGGCACCTGGCCCGCGCGCTGCTGCAGGCGTTCGATGATGGCGTGCGCGCCGTCGGCGCGGTCGGCGTGCGGCTTGAGCTCGATCAGCAGGCGGCCGGTGTTGAGCGTGGCATTGGTGCCGTCCACGCCGATGAACGAGGACAGCGAAGCCACGTCGGGGTCTTCCAGGATCGCGGTGGCCAGCGCCTGCTGGCGCTCGGCCATGGCCTGGAACGAGACCTGCGCCGGCGCTTCGCTGATGCCCTGGATCAGGCCCGAGTCCTGCGAGGGAAAGAAGCCCTTGGGCACGGCCACGTACAGCAGCGCGGTCAGAGCCAGGGTGCCCACGGTGATGCCGAGCATCAGCGGCTGGCGGGCGAGGGTCCAATGCAGGGCGCGGTCGTAGAGCGCGATGATCCGGTCGAACATGTCGCCTTCGGCGCCGGCTTCGTCGTCACCGGCAACGGTGCCGGGCTCGGCCACGCCGTGATCGCGCCCGGCCTTGAGAAAGCGCGCGCACAGCATCGGCGTCAGCGTGAGCGAGACCACCAGCGAGACCGCAATCGCCACCGCCAGGGTCATCGCGAATTCGTGGAACAGCCGCCCCACCACGTCGCCCATGAACAGCAGCGGGATCAGCACCGCGATCAGCGACACGGTCAGCGAGATCAGGGTGAAGCCGATCTGCTTCGCGCCATCCAGCGCCGCCTGCAACCGTGGCTTGCCCTGTTCAAGATGCCGGGCCACGTTTTCAAGCATCACGATCGCATCGTCGACCACGAAGCCGGTGGCAATCGTCAGCGCCATCAGGGTGAGGTTGTTGAGCGAATAGCCCGCCATCAGCATGAAGCCGAAGGTGGCCACCAGCGACAGCGGCACCGCCAGGCTGGGAATGATGGTGGCGGGGATGGTGCGCAGGAACACGAAGGTCACCAGCACCACCAGGCCGATCGCCAGCAGCAGCTCGGTCTGCACGCCCTTGATCGAGGCGCGGATCGATTCGGTGCGGTCGCTGAGTACGGTCAAGTCGACCGCGGTCGGCATGGCCGCCTGCAGGCGCGGTAGCAGCGCGTGCACCGCGTCCACCACCTCGATCACGTTGGCGCCGGACTGGCGCTGGATATTGATCAGGATGGCCGGTGTCTCGCCCGACCACGCCGCGAGCTGGCGGTTCTCGGGGCCCTGGTCCACTTCGGCCAGGTCGCCCAGCCGCAGCGGCGCGCCGCCGCGCCAGTTGATCACCAGGTCGCGGTATTCCTGGGCGGAGCGCATCTGGTCGTTGGCGTCGAGCATGATCGCCCGGGTCGGGCCGTCGAAGCTGCCCTTGGGCATGTTGACGTTGGCAGCGGAAATCGCCGCACGGATGTCATCCATGCCGAGGTTGGCCGCAGCCAGCGCGTTGGGATTCACTTCCACGCGCACTGCGGGCCGCTGGCCGCCGGCCAGGCTCACCAGGCCCACGCCCGGCAGCTGCGACAGGCGCTGGGCCATGCGCGTATCGACCAGATCGTAGACATCGGGCAGCGGCAGCGTGGCCGAGGTGACCGCCAGGGTCAGGATCGGGGTGTCGGCTGGATTGACCTTGCGGTACACCGGCGGCATCGGCAGGTCATTGGGCAGCAGGTTGCTGGCCCCGTTGAGTGCCGCCTGCACCTCCTGCTCGGCCACGCCCAGGTCGATTTCCAGCGAGAACTGCAGGGTGATGACCGAAGCGCCCCCGGAGCTGGTGGACGACATCTGGTTGAGGCCCGGGATCTGGCCCAGATGGCGCTCAAGCGGCGCGGTGACCGCGCTGGTGGTGACCGAGGGGCTGGCGCCCGGGTAGAAGGTCAGCACCTGGATGGTGGGGTAGTCCACCTGGGGCAGCGCCGCCACCGGCAGCAGCCGGTAGGCGAAGATGCCCGACAGCAGCAGCGCCAGCATCAGCAGCGTGGTCGCTACCGGGCGCAGGATGAAGGGGCGGGAGAGGTTCATGCGCCGGGGCCGGTGTCGCTGTCCACGGCGGGCTCGTCGCCCAGGTCTTCGACGGGCTGCCCGCTGGCGTCCACCACCTCCACCTTGGCGCCGTCGCGCAGCCGGTCGATGCCTTCCAGCACCACCCGCTCACCGTCGGCCAGGCCTTCGATCACTTCCACCCGGCCGTCGCTGGTGGCGCCCAGCACCACGGGGCGCACGCTGGCAGTGTCTTCGGCGTCGATCACATAGACGTAAGTGCCCTGGCTGCCGAACTGCACCGCGGCATCCGGGATGGACAGGGTTTCCTCGTTGCCCAGCTGCAGGCGGACGTTGACCGACTGGTTGGGAAACAGGCGGTCATCCTCGAACAGGGCGCGCAGGCGCAGGGTGCCGGTGGCGGTGTCGATGCGGTTGTCGACGCTGGACAGGGTGCCGGTGGCCAGCAGGCGGCGCTCTTCGCGATCCCAGGCCTCGACCGGCAGGCTGTCGGAGCGGCGCATAGCTTCGATCAGCGAGGGCACTGCGGTTTCGGGAATCGAGAACAGGGCGCTGATCGGGCTGGTCTGGGTAATGGTAACGATGCCCTCGGCATCGCCGCTGCGCACCAGGTTGCCGGCGTCCACCTGGCGCAGGCCCACGCGGCCGTCGACCGGCGCGGTGATGCGGGTGTAATCCAGCTGCAGGCGGGCTTCGTCCACGGCAGCCTGGTCGATCTCGCGGCGGGCTTCGAGCTGGCGCACGCGGGCCTCCAGGTCGGACACGTCCTGGGCGGCGACGTAGTCACTCTTGGCCAGGTCGCGGAAGCGGCGCAGTTGGATCCGGGTGTTTTCCAATTCGGCCAGGTTCTGGCGCTGCTGGCCCTCGGCCTCGGCCAGGCGGATGCGGTACTGGGCCGGGTCGATCTGGGCCAGCAGCTGCCCGGCTTCAACCCGCTGACCTTCCTCGAATTCAACCCGCAGCAGCTCGCCGTCCACGCGCGAGCGCACGGTCACCTGGTGCAGCGGGGTCACCGTGCCCAGCGCCCGCAGCTGGACCAGCAGCGGGGCCCGTTCGGTCTCGGCCACCCGCACCGGGGTGGCGGGACCACCCGGCCCGAAGAAGCCGCCGCCCCGGCCCGGCCCCTGAGGCGGCGCGGCGTCGTCTCCGCCCGCGCAGCCGCGCCACAGCAGCAGCAATGCGGCAATGACGGCCACGGCGATCAGGAGGGTCTTGGTGCGGGGGGCTTGCTTCATGGGGGAGTCCGGGATGTGCGGGGCGGCGGCACGGCGGCCGCGATCGGCCGGCGCCGCGGGTGAGGCGTTCGCAAAGTGGGGGTGGGCGGCACGATGTGCTCGCGTGCGCATTTTACAGGGGGTCCGATGACAGATGGCGCAGCCGAAAGTCATGCCTGTCGCACGCGCCGCTATAGTCGCGGTCCCCTCACAGATGCGAGCACCGATGTCCGGTTCAAGCACACCTTCCACGGGCGGTGCGATCGCCCTGGCCGCCGGCGGTACTGGCGGGCACCTGTTTCCCGCCGAAGCCCTGGCCCGCGAGCTGATGGCGCGCGGCCATGCGGTGGTGATCCACACCGAGCAGCGCGGCGCCGCCTATACGGAGGCTTTGGCCGGCATCGAGCACCTGGTGCTGCCGGCGCGCTCCCTGGCGGGTGGCGTCGTGGGCAAGGCGCAGGCGGCGATCACCATTGGCCGGGCCGCGATGCGTGCGCGGCGCGATCTGGTCCGGCGGGGGGCGCGGCTGATGGTCGGCTTCGGCGGCTATCCGAGTTTCGCGCCCGCGCTGGCGGCCAAATCGCTGGGCCTGCCCTTGCTGCTGCATGAACAGGCCACGCGGCTGAGCATGGCCAACCGGCAGCTGCTGCGCCTGGCAGACGGCGTGGCCACCTCGTTTCCGCAGGTGGCCGGGCTGGAAGGATTTGATGCGAACAAGGTGTTCGAGACCGGCAATCCGGTGCGACGCGCGATTCTGGAGGCCCGCGCGGGCTACCCGCCCTTGGCCAGTGATCAGGCGCTGCGGCTGCTGGTGGTGGGCGGCAGCCAGAGCGCGGCAGTGTTCGGGCGGGTGGTGCCACCGGCGCTGCTGGCGCTGGATGAAGGTATCCGCCGCCGGCTGCAGGTGTCGCTGCAGTACCGGGGCGAGGACGCCGCGGCGATTGCGGACCGGCTGGGGCAGGCCGGCATCCAGGCCGATGTGCGCCCGTTCTTCAACGACATGGGTGAGCGCCTGCGCGATGCGCACCTGCTGATTGCCCGTGCGGGCGCGACTACGGCCGCGGATCTGCTGGTGATGGGGCGGCCGGCGATCTTCGTGCCGATTCCGCACGGTGGCTCGCGCGAAGAGCAGCGTCGCAACGCCGACACGCTGGCCGAGGCCGGCGTGGGCTGGTGCCGGCCCGAGCCGGAGCTCACCCCGGAATCGCTGGCGGCGCTGCTGGATGAACTGTTGACATCGCCTACGATGCTTGTCGAGGCGGCCCGTTGCGCGGCGGAGCTGGGCAAGCCGGAAGCGGCGTCGCTGCTGGCTGATGCGGTGGAACAGACGCTGGCGCGAAGAGGCTGAACAGGGCAGAAAGTTTGTGTACTCGCAAGTGCTGTTTTGCAGTGCGGCGTGCATGTTGCATAACCTTTCCTTCACAGTTGCTCTGCACCCGACGTGGGGGAGGGAGCAAAAGCCCGCTACCGGTTTTCCGGTAGCGGGCTTTTTTTATTGTGCCCCGCCGCCGCCGGGAGGCCTTTGCGCTCCATGTCCCCCGGCCTGCGCCTGCGGCTACGGCCTCCTCCTTTACTTACGCGCAAAGGCCTCCCGGCCACGACGGCGGCGTTTGCCCAGGTCCAGTGCCAAAATGCGGGGCATGGATGATGCCGATCTGGATGCTGAACTCGAATCACTTGCTGGCCGCGCGCTGGAGCGCCTGCGACGGGCGCTTGGCGACGATGCGCAGACGCTGGACGTCCAGGCCAATATTGAGCGGGTGCGCCGGGTGGCGATCGCCAGTGATTTCGCCATCGACACCCTGGAACGCCAGCCGGAGCTGATTCCCGCCCTGCTTGCCGATGACGGGCCGGATGCGTTGTCGGCGCCGACGCTCGCGCCCGATGACAGTGACCGCTGGCCGCGCCTGCTGCGGCGCTTCCGCGCCGCCGAGTCCACCCGCCTGCTGTGGCGCGATGTGCTGGGGCTGGATGACCTCGACGCCACCCTGACCGGCAGCACCCGCCTGGCCGATACCTGCCTGCAGCTGGCCCATGACGCGCTGGAGGAGCAGTTCGCCGCCCGGCACGGGAGGGTCCGTGACAGTGATGGCGAAGTCGTGCGCCTGGTGGTGTTCGCGCTGGGCAAGCTGGGCGGGCAGGAGCTCAACTTCAGTTCCGACGTGGACCTGGTCTATGCCTATCCGCAGGGCGGTGAGAGCGACGGTGCGCGCCCACTGGCGGCGGAACAGTACTTCGCCAAGCTGGGGCAGGCGCTGGGTCGGCTGCTGGATGACAACACCGCGGATGGCTTCTGCCATCGGGTGGACCTGCGCCTGCGTCCGTTTGGCGGCGCCGGGCGGGTGGTGCTGAGCTTCGCGGCGATGGAGGCGTATTTCCAGAGCGAAGGGCGTGACTGGGAGCGCTATGCCTGGCAGAAGGCGCGGCCGGTGGCCGGCGATCTTGACGCGGGGATGGAGTTCCTCGATCAGCTGCGGCCGTTCGTCTATCGCCGCTATCTCGACTATGGGGCGCTGGACGGCCTGCGGGCGATGAAGGCATCGATCGCCGCCGAGGTTGCCCGCAAGGAAATGGCCGATGACATCAAGCGTGGGCCCGGCGGTATCCGCGAGATCGAATTCCTGGCCCAGGTGCTGCAGTTGATCCGCGGCGGACGCGAGCCGGCGCTGCGCGAGCCGCGTCTGGAGCCGGCCCTGAGCGCGCTGGTTGCTGCCCGGCATATCCCCGAAGACAGCGCCCGGGACCTGTCGCAGGCCTACCGGTTCCTGCGCCGGCTGGAGAACCGGCTGCAGATGCTGCGCGATGCCCAGGTGCACGCGATTCCAGCGGCGCCGCTGGATCGGCTGCGCATTGCCCGCGGCCTGGGCTACGCGGACTGGGCCGGCCTGGACGTTGAGCTGCAGGCGCACCGCGTCCGGGTCGGCGGGGAATTTGATGACCTGCTGGCCCAGCGCAGCGAACTGCCGTCGGCGGACGGCGATATCGCCGGCTACTGGCGCGCATTGCCGGAAGGCGGGGATGCGGGTGCGCTGGCCGCGGCGGGATTCGACGACGCTGGCAACGTGGATGCGGCGCTGCGCGATTTCGCCCGTTCGCCCAGCGTTCGTGACCTGTCCGATTCCACCCGCGCCCGCCTGGACCGGGTCATGCCGGTCCTGCTGCAGGCCAGCGCCCCGGCTGATCGGCCGCTGCAGGCGGTGCGCCGGCTGCTGGCGCTGCTGCACAACATCCTGCGTCGCTCCGCTTATCTGGCCCTGCTGGACGAGCAGCCAAGCGCACTGCAGCGACTGATCGATCTGGTCAGCCGCAGCGCCTTCCTGGCCGAGCGCGTGGCCGCGCACCCGCTGCTGCTGGATGAGCTGCTGGACGCGCGCGCGGAAGGCCCGCTGCCCGAGCGCGCGCTGTTTGCCCGCGCCTGTGCGCCGGCGCTGCACCATGAGGATCTGGAGCAGGCGCTGTTTGCGCTCAACGAAACCCGCCATGCGCTCAGCTTCCGCATCGCCCTGGCGGTGCTGGACGGGCGCCAGCAGGCGCAGGAGGCAACCCGCCAGCTGGCCTGGCTTGCCGACGCCGTGGTGGAAGGCGTGGTGGAGCTGGCGCGGCGCGACCTGTGTGCCACCCGCGGGGCGATTGAACATGCGCGCTTTGCGGTCCTCGGCTACGGAAGTCTGGGCGGAGAGGAGCTTGGCGTGGGCTCCGATCTTGACCTGGTGTTCCTCTATGACGCGCCGCAGGGCGCCCAGTCGGACGGCCAGCGACCGCTGGATGCGCCGCGCTGGTTCGCGCGCCTGGCGCAGAAGGTGGTGGCGCTGCTGGACACGGTGACCGGCGCGGGCCGGCTGTACGAAGTCGATATCCGCCTGCGCCCGGACGGTGCCAGCGGACTGCTGGTGTCATCGCTGGCCAGCTACGACGACTACCAGCACCAGCGTGCCTGGACCTGGGAGCACCAGGCGCTGGTGCGCGCGCGCTGCGTGGCCGGTGACGACAGCCTGGGTGCGGATTTCGAGCGGGTGCGCGCACGTGCGCTGGCCCGCGAGCGCGATCCGGACGAGCTGCGCGATGAGATCGTCACCATGCGCGCGAAGATGCGTGCCGAACTGGACCGGGGCTCGCCGGGCCGCTTCGACCTCAAGCAGGGCGAGGGCGGGCTGACCGACCTGGAGTTCCTGCTGCAGTACCTGGTGCTGCGCGACGCACACACGCATCCCGAACTGCTGGCACCGCGCGCAACCCCGGCGCTGCTGCAGGCGGCCGGTGGCGCCGGTCTGCTGGATCCGGCGGCGGTGCAAACCCTGCGCGTCGCCCACGCCACCCTGGCCGAACTGGCCCTGGCCTGCGGCCTGGACCGGCGCTCGCGGCTTGTGCCCGACAGCGACGAACTTGCGGCAGCCCGTGCGGCGATCCGCTCGGGAGTGCGTGCAGCGGGCCTGGGCTGACAGCACCGGCGCAGCGGGGCGTTGCCAAGCTGGGGAAAACCCCAGATGGCAGACGGGCGCGGACTGCCTAGCATGGCGGTAATTGCACACCCGCATTGAGGACGATCCATGAGCATCCACGCTATCCGTGACGGCGGCTACCAGCCACCGCCGCCGCCGCCGACCCGCAACGAGACCAAGCACACCGTGGTCCCGGCCGAAAGCATCACCGATATCGCCAACCGTCACGGCGTGTCGGTGCAGGACATCATGAAGTCGAATCCGGCCATCCAGAACCCGGACATGGTGTACCCCAACCAGGAACTGACCATTCCGGCGCGGGTCACCGACGATCCCAGCGTCAGCCTGTCCAGCGATGGCAGCGTGGGTGCCAGCAACACCACCACCGAGAAGACCACGACCACGTCGGAAAACGGCAGCGTGCGCCAGTCGTCCACCTCGGGCACCGTTGGCATCAGCGCCAACGAGGAGAAGGGCACCGTCACCCTGTCCGGGGGTGGCTCGTTCTCCGAGTCGGTGAAGAACGCCAAGGGCTATGGGGTGAGCTTCAGCGCCGGCGGCAATGCGTCGGTCACCGAAGGCGGCAAGACCGAAGACGGCGTGACGACCTACCAGCTGTCGACGGACGTGTCGATATTCCTCAAGGGCGGGGTGAATACGCCCAAGGCCGGGCTTGAGATCGGCCGCACCGAAGGCATCCGCACCTCCTATCAGGTGACCATGCCGGAAGACGCCGATGTCGATCCGAAGGACATCAATCCGTTCGATCCCTCCTCGATACCGGAAGGCGCCGTGGTGACCATGAACGGCTCGGATTACAGCACCAACGAGTTCAAGGCGACCTTCCAGAAGCTGGCACTGCAGACCAAAATCACCGACGAGAGCGGAGTGAGCACCGCGATCGAACGCACCGGTGAGGACACCGTGCGCGTCACCGCTGGCCCGACCGAGGCGATCCAGGCCTACAACGGCGTTGGCGTGGACTTTGGCGTGGCCAACGTGATGCTGGGCCGCAACGACAGCCTGTCCGGGGCCACCCTGCAGACCGCCGAATTCGACCTGTCCACCGAAGAAGGGATGGCGGCCTACAACGACTTCATCACCACCGGCAGCCTGCCCGAAGACAATGGCGACGGGGTGAGCAATGTGGCCACCATCGAAAAGGTGGATTTCAGTTCCCAGACCCAGCTCAGTGGCAAGCTCGGCCCGCTCAAGCTGACCCTGGATGGCGCGCAGAACACTGGCAACATGGTCGTGACCACCTTCCCGGACGGCTCCATGGAGCGCACGGCTGACCTGCAGTACTCGGGCAACGTGCCGATGAACATCACCCAGCGCTGGGACGCGGATGGCAACGAGATCGCCTCCGAGCGCGTCTACAGCTACGACTTCCAGGTGGATGAGCAGAACCAGCAGCTGCTCAACGCCGCGCTGACCGGTGATCTTGCGCAGGCCGCCGACGGGCCGCTGGAGCCGGGCCAGACCGTGACCCTGAGTTTCAACGAAAACCAGATGCAGGCGCTGGCCGGGCAGACCGGGAGCGCGGTAGAAAACGGCGCGCACATGGACCTGGGCCATCTGCTAGGTGGGATGCAGCCGGACGGGTCCTACGCGGCGCAGGAACCTTGGGATTTCGCCCTGTCGCTGGGCCGGAACATGGGCAACAGCGACTATGGACTGGCCGAACGGCTGTTCACGATCGCTGACGGCAGCACGGCGGGCGGCTTTGGCGACCGTGAGTACGCGGCCATCGATGCCGGGGTCCACGTCCAGCCCTGACCCGGCGGCAGGGTGAGTCACAGGATGGCGGGCGGGTCAGCTGATCCGCTCGCGCACCTGGGTGGCAATACGCGCGGTCTCGCGCAGCGGCTCGCAGTCGAAGCGGGCCAGCGCCTCATCCACCGGCCGGATGCGCCCGCGGGTTAGCAGGGCATCGAGGAAACGGCGCGGCCGTCCTTCTGTGCCCGTGGGCTCGAATACGAACACCGGCGCCCGGGTGGCGCAGGCTTCCGACACCATGTTCACCGAGTCGGGCGTGCATACGATGCGGTCGGCCCAGGCCAGCAGGCCGGGGTAGGGGTTGGATTCCCCGGCTTGCCCGGTCCAGGCCATGCCGGGCCATGCTTTATCAGGCCCGTCTCCGCTGTCCATCCGCTCGCGCAGCGCGGCGGTGACCTCCGCCGGGGTGCGCCGCGATACCGTGGCCAGCACGCTGCCGCCCTCATCGGCCAACACGTTGGATATGGATTGGGACAGCGCCTCAAACGCGGCACGATCAAAGCGTGCATGGCGACTGTTGCCGCCCAGCAGCAGGGCAATGCGTGGGCGCGGCAGTTCGGCCAGCAGCGGAAAATCCGCGCGCCCTGCTGCCAGCCATGCATCGTCCACCGGATTGAGGCTGCCAAGCAGGTTCAACACGTTGGGGCCTTCGAGACCGTCGTGTTCGGGCGCGATCACCAGATCCCAATGAGCGGGGTCCATGCGTGGATCCAGGATCTGCACCGCGCGCGCGCCTGCGTCGCGCAGCAGCCGCGTGGCCAGGGCCGACTGGCGTCCACAGCCGATGGTCAGCGCCGGCGGCGTGGCGAGGGCGCGGGCAAATTCGCTGCCGAACGCGTGCTTCGCGCCGGGGAGGCGGTGCGGTGCGGCCCAGCGCCACGGACGTCGCGGCGTCAGCCGCCAGTTGCGGACAGCGTCGTGCCCCAGCGCTGCTGCCAGCGAGAGCGCCTGGCGCAGGTTGCCGGCATGACCATCGGTCAGGGCCCAGGCCGTTCCATAAGTGCTGGGTTGCGGTTCAATATCCATTTATCGTTCTGTTTTTGTGACCATATGTTCCGGTCAGCAGGCTCCGCAAACATCCGTGGAACTCTACACTGGACGCCAATTCACATGCGGCACCCGCCGCGGGGGAGACACTTTCGACATGACTGAAGTCCTGACCGACGCAGCGCTTGACCAGCTGTTCCGCACCGCCCGGACCTATAACCGTTTCAGCGGTGAGATCGACGATGCCACCCTTGAACGGCTGTATGAGCTGACCAAGTGGGGGCCGACCAGTGCCAACACGTCGCCGGCGCGCTTCGTGTTCGTGCGCTCGCCGGAGGCCAAGGCCCGCCTTGCGCCGGCCCTGGACGAGGGCAACCGCGAAAAGACCCTGTCCGCACCGGTGACCGTGATCGTCGGCCACGACCTGGAGTTCCACGAGAAGCTGCCGTACCTGTTCCCCCACACCGATGCCAAGGCATGGTTTGCCGGTCCGCAGGAGGGCCGCCGCGAGCAGGCCTTCCGCAACGGCACCCTGCAGGGCGCGTACCTGATCCTCGCCGCGCGCGCGCTCGGCCTTGATACCGGTCCGATGACCGGCTTCGACGCGGTGAAGGTGGACGAGGCCTTCTTCAAGGGCACCTCCATCCGCTCCAACTTCCTGGTCAACCTGGGCAAGGGCGATCCGGCGAGCATCTTCGACCGGTCGCCGCGCCTGGGGTTCGACGAGGCCTGCCGCATCGAGTAAGCGCGTTACCCCTTTCTGTCATTTCCCTTTTCGGAGACACACCATGAACCATCGCAACTTCCGCCGCCTGGCGCTTGCCGCCGCCCTGTCCTTTGCCGCCACCGCTGCCTTCGCCGCGCCGGTCACCTACACCATGGACCCGGACCACACCACCGTGGCCGCCAAGTGGAACCACTTCGGCTTCTCCAACCCGGTGATCCTGTTCGGCGATGTCGACGGCACGATCGTGTACGACGCCGACAACGTGTCCGCCTCCAGCGTCCAGGTGACTCTGCCGCTGTCGGGCCTGGAGTCCAACGTCAAGGCCTTCAACGACCACCTGCTGAGCGACGACTTCTTCGACGCCGCGCAGTTTCCCGAGGCCACCTTCCGCAGCACCTCGGTGGAGGTCGACGATGACGACGAACTGAAGATCACCGGCGATCTGACCATCAAGGGCATCACCAAGGAAGTGGTGCTGGACGTGGACATCAACCTGATCGGCGAGCATCCGATGACGGGCAAGCAGACCGCAGGCTTCGACGCCGAAGTCACCATCAAGCGCAGCGACTTCGACCTGGGCCTGTACGTGCCGAACGTGGCCGACGAGATCGAGCTGCACATCACCACCGAGGCCCCGATCGCCAGCGGCGACGACGCCTGATCCGAGGTGGCCGGCGCTCCCTCGCCGGCCACTCCTCCTCCTCCGGTAGGAGCGCGCACGGCGCGCTCCTACATAAGTTGTTCTCCTACCATGCAGATCTTCCGTCCGGCCGCCGAGCGCGGCCACGTCAACGCCGGCTGGCTCGACAGCCGCCACAGCTTTTCCTTCGGCCATTACCACGACCCGCAGTGGATGGGCTGGGGACCGCTGCGCGTCATCAACGAGGACCGGGTGTCGCCTGGCGGCGGCTTTGCCCCGCACGGCCACGCCAACATGGAGATCCTCAGCTACGTGATTTCCGGCGGCCTGGCGCATCGCGACAGCACCGGCAGCGAAGGTGTCCTGCGCCCGGGCGAATTGCAGTGGATGAGCGCCGGCCACGGCATCGAGCACAGCGAGTACAACGCCTCCGATTCGGAGCCGGTGCACTTCCTGCAGATATGGATCCAGCCCGATCGCCTGAACGCCGCACCCGACTACGCCCAGAAGGCCTTCGACCCGGCCGCACGACGGGGCAAGTGGGGCCTGCTGGCCTCTCCCGACGGCGCCGACGGCAGCCTAGCGATCCGCCAGGACGCGCGCCTGCTCGGCGTGCAGCTGGCCGCGGGCGAAACCGTGGTCCACACCCTCGATCCCGCCCGCCGCTACTGGCTGCAGGTTGTCCACGGACAGGTGTCCGTCGACGATCGTGAACTGTCGGCCGGCGACGCCATCGGCTACGCCGAGGAGTCCGGCGAGCTGCGCATCACCGGCACAGGCGAAACGCTTGCCGATCTGCTGCTGTTCGACCTGCCGGCCTGATTCGTTCCGACCTCAGCCCGGGTAGCGCGCCTTGAGCATGGCCCACACCGAACGCAGTCCCTGGGCTTCACCGCCGATGGGTCGGCCGGCGCGTTCGCAGTCATTCCAGGCGAACACATCCAGGTGTGCCCACTGGGTGTCCTCGGGTACGAAGCGCTCCAGGTACAGGGCCGCAGTGACTGAGCCGGCCATGCGCGAGCCGGCGTTGGCGATGTCGGCCACGCGGCTGGTCAGGTAGCGCAGGTACGGGCGCCACAGCGGCATCCTCCACACCGGGTCGCGCTGGTCCATGCCGGCCTTGAGCCAGGCGTCGGCCACGGCGTCGTTGTTGCTGTAGAGCGCCGGCAGGTCCGGGCCCAGCGCAATCCGGGCCGCCCCGGTAAGGGTGGCGAAGTCGAGCAGCAGGTCGGGGGTGGATTCGCCGGCATAGGTCAGCGCATCGCCCAGCACCACCCGCCCTTCGGCGTCGGTGTTGTCGATCTCCACGCTGATGCCCTTGCGGGTGGCCACCACTTCGCCGGGACGGAAGGCATCCGGACCGATCGCGTTCTCCACTGCCGGGATCAGCAGCGACAGGCGCACCGGCAGGCCGCGGCTCATGACCAGCTCGGCCAGTGCCAGCGCGTGGGCGGCGCCGCCCATGTCCTTTTTCATGTTGCGCATGCCGTCGGCGGGCTTGATGTCCAGGCCGCCGGTGTCAAAGCACACGCCCTTGCCCACCAGTGACAGCAGCGGGGCGCCCTGCCTGCCCCAGGTCAGGTGCAGCAGCCGCGGGGCGCGATGCGATGCGCGGCCGACGGCATGGATGGCGGGAAAGTTCTGCGCAAGCAGCTCGTCGCCGACGATGCTTTCAAGCCGGCCACCGTGTGCCTCGGCAATGCCGCGGGCCACGGTTTCCAGCTCTTCCGGACCCATGTCTTCGCTCGGGGTGTTGACCAGATCGCGCACGCGGCTGCAGGCGGTGATCACCGCCAGGGTTTCCGCATCAGCCTCCACTGCCAGCCGGGCCGGCGCACGCGGGGCTTTCTTGTAGCGGTCAAAACGGTAGCTGCCCATACCCCAGCCCAGCGCAAGGGCGTCGCGGGCCTCACCCTCCGGGGCCTGTACCGGCTGCCAGTCACCCGCAGGCAGGCAGAATGGCGCGTGCGCATAGGTGAACGGATCCAGGCGGTCGCCCAGCCCGAGGACAGCGCCGGGCGCGCTGCCGTCTTCCGCCGGCAGGCTCAGCCAGGTACCGGGCGCAGCGTCGAAGCCGTGCGCCTCGAGCCACTGGCGGACGGCTGCAGGCTGCTGGTCCAGCCAGCCAGGCAGGGACTCGCGGTCGAGCAGGTGCAGCGGACGGGGGTTTTCTGCCTCGGCAGAGGTGGTCAGCCCGGGGGGAAGGGTCATTCTGTAACACTCCTGTGGGGTGCATCCCCGAGCCCGGCGTCCAGCCAGTCGGCCAGGCCGGTCAGGCTGTCGAAAGCCAGGTCGGGGGTAATGGTGGCGTGTTGCCAGGTGCGGCCATCGCGGTTGATCCAGCAGCTGCGCAGGCCGGCCCGCGCAGCGCCGGCCACGTCGGCCTCGATGTGATCGCCCACGTGCAGCACTTGGCCGTGGTTAAAGCCCAGACGCGCGCAGGCGGCGTGATAGATACAGGGCGAAGGCTTGGCCTTGCCATGTTCCCCGGCGCCCAGCTGGAAGACGAAGTGCTGCTCCAGCCCGATCCGGCCGAGGTCCGCATTGCCGTTGGTCAGCGCTGCGATCGGCACCCGGGCGGCAATGCGCTCAAGCGCGGCGACGCTGTCGGGATAGAACTCCACCTGGTTGCGGGCGGCGAAGAACGCCTCGTAGGCCGAATCCACCAGGTCCGTGTCGCCGCCGCTCTCGCGCAGGGCCTGTTCAATGGTCAGGCGGCGCAGCGCGGACACGTCGTGCGCCAGGTGCGGGTTCTGCTGGTGGACCCGCAGCCGCAGATCGCGCATGGCCCCGGTGGAGAAGCGCTCCGCGGTGCGCGGGCTGTGGGTGCGGAACCACGCATCCAGTGCCTGCTCGATCCGCTCCCCGGTCGGCGCGAACGGCCAAACGGTGTCATCCAGATCGAGGGTGATGGCGCGGACGGGGAAAAACTGCATGCGTCCCATTCTACGCAACGGCCGCGGAGGGGTCCGGGCTGCAACGGATCATTCCAGCAGCCGCGCCCAGGGCTCCATGCCATCAATGCGCGACAGCACCTTCTTGACACAGACCAGCAGCGGCACCGCCAGCAGCAGGCCGATGAAGCCCCACATGAAGCCGAACAGCATCAGCGCCAGGACCAGCAGCAGCGGCGACAGCGCCATGCGGTGACCGACCACCACCGGGGTGAAGATCTGTCCCTCCAGTGTCTGCAGCACCAGATAGACACCAAGTGGAAGCAGCGCCTGACCCAGGTCGTCCCAGACGATCAGGCCCATCATCAGCAACCCCGTGGCCGCCATGAACGCACCCACATAGGGCGCGTAATTGAGCAACGCCACCAGCGTGCCCCACAGCAGCGCATTGGGAAGGCTCAGCCCGATCAGGTGCAGCGCCACCGCCACCGCCGCGCCCAGCACCGCGTTGATCATGGTGATGGTGAACACGTAGCGGGACACTTCCTGCTCGATCCCCTGCATGATCTCCACGCTCACTTTCTGCTGGTAGCGGCTTGGCAGTAGCGAAATCGCATGCCGTTGCAAGGGCTCTCCATAGACCATGAAGAAGAACGTGAGCAGCACCACCGCCAGCACCGACATCACCATCTTCGGCGTGGCCACCAGCCGCTCCCAGGGATCCTGCTCGCGGACTGCCACTACCTCAAGCTGGCCTGCATCGGCGCCGTCGGCGGCGCGGGCCACGGTGGCCGCGGCTTCGCTGGCCTGCTGCATCGGCCCGGTCATCTGCTGCAATTTGGGGGTCAGCAGCTGCAGCTCACTGGGCAGCTGCTGCATCCATTCCGCCGCCGGCGCCACCAGCTGCCGGCCCAGCATCAGGGTCAGCACCAGGGCCGTGCCCAGCAATAGCAGGGCGCCGACGAATGGCGGGATGCGTGCCCGCTTGAGCAGGCGCATCAGCGGGTTGCCGATCAGAGCGAAGAACATCGCCAGCAGCACCGGCAGCAGCAGGTCGCGCGCGGCCCAGGCTGCGAACAGCACCGCCAGGGTGGCCAGGATCACCACTGCGATGGATGCGCGCGGACGCGGTGCCGGAGATTCCACAGCGGCCGGTGCGGGTGCGGATGCGGGCGCTGGCTGCTCGGCGCTGCCCACTGGCCGGCCGCCTAGCGTTCGGACAGTTCGGTCGCCGCCTCGGCGGGCGACGGCTGGCGATCCCAGACCGGGTCGGGTTGGCGACGGTCGGCGTGGTGCACTCCGGCAGGCGACGCGGCAGGCGCGGCAGCTGGGGTGGCGGTACCGGCATCCACTCCCGCTGCGGTCCCGAGCGCATCGTCTGCGGTGTCAGCAGCCTCGTCAGCGGTCTCGGCAGCGTCCTTGGCAGTCATTGCTGCCATGGCCGCCTGTACCGAACCCACCAGACCGACAACCGAAGTGACCAGTTGCAGGGCGCGGGGTCCACCCAGGCTGCCGAGCTTTTTCAGCGCCTTTTCCGGCTCTGCACGGCCGACGACAAAGCCGGATGCCAGGCCACCCACCACGATCCGTAGCGGGGTCCAGGCTTCACGCCACTGGCGGGTCATGCGTCCGTGCGATTGCCGGGTCTGCTCGGCGCGGCCTTCCACCAGGGCTTCCCCGCGTTCCACCCGGCGTTTGAGGTGCTGGAAGTTCATACGGTTGGCCCCTGTGTCATTGGCGCCGCGGTGTCCGGCTGTCCGCTGTCAGGTGCGTCCTTGTCCTCGTCGTCGTCCTTCAGCAGGCCCAGGCGGGTGAGCTGGCGTCGGGTAGCTTTCAGCCCGGTATGACGGGCGTAAACCATTGCCCGCCATCCGGCGAGTCCGGTGATGAGCAAATTGATCGCGGCCGCAATCAGCGCGGCGACCAGCCAGCTCAGCCCGAACGAATGCAGCAGGATGACCAGCAAGGCGAGGGTCAGCAGCCAGGCGGATGTGCCGAACACGATCGTGAGCGCCAGCCAGGCCAGCGTACGTCCCGCTGCGGCCCGTGCCAGCGCCAGGTCCGCACGCAACAGGCGTCGCAGGGCGCGGGCAGTGTCGCGCCCGGATGCAAAGGTCTGGCGTCCGGCCGCGGTGACGCGGCGGACGCTTTCATCCAGATGCGGTGGCTCCCCGGCGTTGGCGCTATCCGCGCCGGCGCTGTCGGGATGATCATCGTTCAAGGCATGCCCCGGCTGCTTGGGTGAAGACGCAACGTTGGCTCAAAACGCAACCGGTGATTACCGGCTGCGTGCGAGCTTGGCGATGATCCAGCCGGCGGCAAATGCCGCACCGAACGAGGCGAGCGGGCGCTCACGGATCAGGTCGGCAGCGCTGTCCACCAGGTCGCGGCCCTTGTCCATCACCTGGTCCAGCTGTTCCTTGCCGGCTTCGGTCAGGTCATCGATTGCGGCCTTGCCGGACTGGGCCGTATCGGCCAGGTCACTCTTGACGGTCTCGCGTCCCGCCTTGAGCTCGCCGCCGGCCACGCTCGCCGCGCTGCGTACTGCATCGCCGGCATCACGGGCGGCCTGCTTGAGGTGGGTGCTGGCTTCGCCAAGGTTGCTCTTGACCGACTCGCTGGAGGGGCGGGTCGTGGTCGAATCGATTGGCTGGTTCATGGATGTCTCCTTGTTGGTGGAACTGATGTGGTGGTGTTGCTGGAATCAAGTCTGCCGCATGGATTGTGCACGCTGTGCGAGCACAGCCACGCTATTGCAGTTGGACCTGGCCGCGCGAGCGGCCGCGCTGGATGATCAGCAGCAGATCTTCCGGCGACTCGGACAGGGCAGCGCGGAAACCGGCCAGGTCGCGGAACGGGCCGCCGGATGAGGCCAGGATCAGATCGCCGGCGCGCAGGCCGTTGCGCTCGGCGCGGCTGCCGGAATCCACGCTTTCAACGCGCACCCCGCCCACCCGCTCGCCGGCGCTGCGGCGCAATGCCTCCGGCAGGTCGGCCAGCGTAGCGCCGGCCAGGCGCGGATCGTAGCTGGCGCCATCGCGGGGGACTTCCATCAGCCGCGCGCTGACGGTGATGGTCCGGCCGTCGCGGATCACTTCCAGGCTGACCTCGGTATCCAGCGGCTGCAGGCCCTGGAAGTTGCGCAGCGATTCGCTGTTGTCGATGCGCTGGCCGTTGGCCGAGATGATCACGTCACCTGCGCGCAGGCCACCTGCCGCGCTGGAAGAACCCGCATGCACACGGGTCACCAGCGCACCGCGCGGCGCTTCCAGCTCCAGCCCGCGGGCGAGTTCCGGGTCCACCGTCTGGGTGTCGATGCCCAGGGTGCCGCGGCGCACTTCGCCGGTGGCATACAGCTGACGCATGACGCTGCCGGCCAGGTTGGATGGAATCGCAAAGCCCAGGCCGATATTGCCGGCCATGCTGCCCTGCGCGTTGAAGCTGGCCGTGTTGATGCCCACCAGCTCGCCGCGCAGGTTGACCAGCGCGCCACCGGAGTTGCCCGGGTTGATCGAGGCGTCGGTCTGGATGAAGTTCTGGTAGCCCACGCCCGGCACGTTGCTGCGGCCCACTGCCGAGACGATTCCCGAGGTGACCGTCTGGCTGAAGCCGAACGGGTTGCCCACCGCGACCACGAAATCGCCCACCTGCAGCGTGCTGCTGTCGGCCAGCGGCACCGCGGTGAGGTTTTCGGCGGGAATGCGCATCAGGGCGATGTCGGTTTCCGGGTCCGAGCCGATGAACTCGGCTTCCATGGTGCGCCCGTCGCTGAGGCTCACCGATACCGACACGGCTTCAGCCCCGCGGGCCACCTCGATCACGTGGTGGTTGGTCAGCACCAGGCCGCGTTCCGCGTCCACGATCACGCCTGATCCCAGGGATTCGTTGATCCGCTCCTGGGCAAGCTCCGGGAACATGCGACGGAAGAACGGGTCGTTGCCGAACGGGCTCTGGGTACGCACCCGCTGGCGGGTGTGCACGCTCAGCACCGCGGGCGTCACCTGCTCAAGCATGGGCGCAAGGGAAGGCAGCGCCTGGCCCTCAATTGCTACGGGTAGCGCGACGGGCGTGGGCCGGGCGGCCGGCCAGGCGGGATCGGCCACTTCGACGGCCGCTGGCTGGGCCAGGGCCGATGGCGGAAGGTCGCGCAACAGAGTGGCAACCAGGCCACCGAAGGCGGCAGCTGCAACCAGGGCCAGTAGTGTGGGAAGCGGGCGCATGATGTTCCTGTTTGTCTCGCAGGGAGGGTCGCCGATACGTGAAGTGGGGCGCGTTCAGTATGGTTCAAGCGTAGTCCTGCAGCGCCCACCTCGGCCACTCCACTGACCAGGGCGGGGGGTTGAAATACGCAATTTTCCCGTTCCCGGAGGGGGATCAAACCGCAACCGCCGCGATCCGCGGGGGGTGCGGCCCAACGGGTTTGACTTCCATTTCCGCCGGGCGTAGTTTTGAGGACCGCTGCCACTACATCTTGGGGTCACCGAAGTGGAGATGGCACAAGCAATGGGGTTTTGGATGAACAGGGTCCATCGCCGCGGGAGTCGCGCCGGAGCATGCCTGTTGTGACGCGCACCACACAAAAATAATCCATGACCGCTGCGCAGCGCGCTGCGCGGCGGGTATTGCCGTCGGTACCGGCAGGCCGCTGGCGGACCACAGAACAACACGCGCCCGGACACCATCGGGCGCAGAAAAGGAGATACACGCAGCATGAGCACGGTTCGCCTGGAGGCAGTTCCCAAAAGCAAGGCGCTGGAGATCCCGATGCAGCCGGCATCACTGGACATCTGGGACAAGAAGTACCGTCTGATGACCAAGCAGGGCGAAGCCCTGGATGCGGATATCGACGGCACCTGGCAGCGCGTGGCCCGCGCCCTGGCCGATGCCGAAGGCGATGCCGACAAGCGCAGCTTCTGGTACGAGCGCTTCCTGTGGGCGTTGCGCCGCGGGGCCATTCCCGCCGGTCGCATCACCTCCAATGCCGGCGCGCTGGAACACAAGCCGGCCACCAGCACCATCAACTGCACCGTGTCCGGGACCATCGGCGATTCGATGGATGACATCCTGGAGAAGGTCCACGAAGCGGGCCTGACCCTGAAGGCCGGCTGCGGCATCGGCTACGAGTTCAGCACCCTGCGCCCGCGCGGGGCGTTCGTGGCCGGTGCGGGCGCCTACACCTCGGGCCCGATGTCGTTCATGGATATCTACGACAAGATGTGCTTCACGGTGTCGTCGGCCGGTGGCCGTCGCGGCGCGCAGATGGGCACGTTCGACGTGTCGCATCCGGACGTGCGCGATTTCATCCGCGCCAAGCGCGAGGACGGGCGCCTGCGCCAGTTCAACCTGTCGCTGCTGATCACCGATGGCTTCATGGAAGCGGTGGATGCCAACAGCGACTGGCCGCTGGTGTTCCCGGTCAGCAAGAAGGAAGTCGACGATCTGGACCTGAAGGATCCGGAGCAGGTGGTGTGGCGCGAGTGGCCGCAGCACGAGGGTTACATCGTCCGCGATGACGGCCTGGTGGCCTGCAGGATCTACGGCAAGGTCAAGGCCCGGCACCTGTGGGACATGATCATGACGTCCACCTACGACTTCGCCGAGCCGGGCTTCATCCTGATCGACCGGGTCAACGAGATGAACAACAACTGGTGGTGTGAGGACATTCGCGCCACCAATCCCTGCGGCGAACAGCCGCTGCCGGCGTACGGTGCCTGCCTGCTGGGTTCGATCAACCTGACCAAGTTCGTGCGCAATCCGTTCACCGACCGCGCCGAGTTCGACTGGGACGAATACCGCGAAGTGGTGCACGTGTTCACCCGCATGCTCGACAACGTGGTGGAGATCAACGGCCTGCCGCTGGAACAGCAGCGCGCCGAGATCATGCGCAAGCGCCGCCACGGCATGGGCTTCCTCGGCCTGGGCAGCACCGTGACCATGCTGCAGATGAAGTACGGCTCCAAGGAAAGCTGCGATTTCACCGAGCGCGTGGCCCGTGACATGGCCGTTGCCGGGTGGGAAACCGGCCTGGCGCTGGCAAAGGAAAAGGGTCCGGCGCCGATCATGGAAGAGCGCTTCAAGGTCACCGCCGGGATGCTGCGCAAGCGCCCGGAGATGAAGAAGGACGGCTGGAAAGTCGGCCAGGAAATCTCCGGCAAGGTGCTGCACGCCCGCTATTCGCGTTACATGCAGAAGGTGGCCACGGTGGCCCCGGAGCTGGTGGCGGAGCTGGCCGAAACCGGCGCACGCTTCACCCACCACAGCTCGATCGCCCCGACCGGCACGATCTCGCTGAGCCTGGCCAACAACGCCTCCAACGGCATCGAGCCATCGTTCGCGCATCACTACAGCCGCAACGTGATCCGCGAGGGCAAGAAATCGAAGGAAAAGGTGGACGTGTTCTCCTTCGAGCTGCTGGCCTATCGCGAGCTGATCAGCCCCAAGGCGATGCCGTACTCGGATGACCCGGAAGCGCAGCTGCCGGACTACTTCATCTCCGCCGACGACATCACCCCCAGGGAGCACGTGGACGTGCAGGCCGCGGCGCAGAAGTGGGTGGACTCTTCGATCTCCAAGACCGCCAACGTGCCCACGGACTATCCGTACGAAGACTTCAAGGACATCTACACCTATGCCCACCGCCAGGGCCTGAAGGGCTGCACCACCTTCCGCTTCAACCCGGCGGCCTTCCAGGGCGTGCTGGTGAAGGAGAAGGACCTGGAGAACACCACTTACCGCTTCGAGCTCGAAGACGGCCAGGTGCTTGAGGCCAAGGGCAACCAGGAGATCGAATACGACGGCGAAACACATACCGCCGCCAATCTGTTCGACGCCCTGAAAGAAGGCTATTACGGCAAGTTCTGACATGGCGGCCGCCCGCAGCGCGGCCAGCCGGAACAACCCCCACGACACAACGCATTACCGAGACCCGCACATGACCCTCAGGATCGAGAAGAAGATCACCGGATACTCCGTCGTCACCCCGGAGGACAAAAAGGAGTCCGCTTCCGCACCGGCAGCCGTGGCCAAGGCGCCACGGGTGGCGGAAGTGATCCAGATGCACGAGCGCATCGAGCGCCCCGACGTGCTGATCGGTTCCACCTACAAGATCAAGTCGCCGCTGGTGGAGCACGCCATGTACGTGACCATCAACGACATCGTGCTCAACGCCGGGACCGAGCACGAGCAGCGCCGCCCGTTCGAGATCTTCATCAACTCCAAGTCGATGGAGCACTTCCAGTGGATCGTGGCGCTGACCCGCATCATGTCGGCCGTGTTCCGCAAGGGCGGCGATGTGACCTTCCTGGTGGAAGAGATGAAGGCCGTGTTCGACCCCAGCGGCGGCTATTTCAAAGCTGGCGGCGTGTACATGCCCTCGCTGATGGCCGAGCTGGGCTACATCGTTGAAGAGCACCTGAAGAGCATTGGCCTGCTGCACGACCCGGACATGAGCGACGCGCAGCGCGCGCTGATCGACGAGAAGCGTCGCCAGTACGAGGACCGTTCAAAAAAAAGCGCTGACGGCGACCAGGGCCGCGACGGTGCCGGAGAGGACGTGGCCGTGACCGGCGATGGCACCAGCTTCCCGCCCTCGGCCACCATGTGCCACAAGTGCAGCACCCAGGCCATCGTGATCATGGACGGCTGCGCCACCTGCCTGAACTGCGGCTACAGCAAGTGCGGCTAGGCCGTCTGTAAGCGAAAGGGGAAGGGGATGAAGTACGCGGCAATGCTGGCGCTGTTGGCGCCGGCTTCAATGGCCTGTGCGGCAGACGGGCTGGTGACCGGCCCGACAGTACTGTCGCTGCTTGAGCAGGCAGGCTACAGCGCAGCGCTGGATGAGGACGGCGTGGGCGACCCGCTGATCCTCACTGCGGCCGCGGGGCTGGACTACCGCATCTATTTTTACGACTGCACGGACGATGGCTGCGAGTCGCTGCAGTTCCATATCGGCCTGGACCTGGCCGATGGCGCCACCGCGGACGTGGTCAACGACTTCAACCGCGGCTACCGCTACGCGCGCAGTTTCCTGGATGAGGAAAACGATCCGTTCCTGCTGATGGACGTGGAAATGGCCCACGCCGATCACGCCGCCCAGTTCGCCACCCATCTGGGCGTCTGGGAGGAGCTGCTGGGTGCCTTCACCACGGCGATGGGTTTTGGCGGCAGCGGCGGTGAGGGCTGGGAGGAAGAGCGCATTGCCTGGCCGGTGGCGCCGCAGGCTGGTGTGCAGCTGACCTACGACAGCAGCCACGCATCGGTGAGCACCACCGGCGACGAGCGCATGGAGATCAACTCCAGCGGCGTGACCCGTGTCTGGGCAGAGGAGGACAGCGAAGGAGTGCTGCAGCGCTGGATGTCCAGCGATACCGGCGTCGAGGTGCAGGGTGCGCCGGCGGAGTTGGAGCCGGCCATTGCCACTGCGATCCAGGCCTTTGACGGCATCACGCTGGATGTACGCCTGGATGCAGAGGGCAACTACGTCGCCGTGGCCAACATGGATCAGATCCAGCCGCTGTACCTGGAGGCCATGCGCAGCATGTTCCAGCACATGGGCGGCGCGCTGGGCGAACTGGGCGAGGACGGAGAAGCGCTGGCCGATGTCGAAGCCGGCATGGAGTCCATGCTCCAGGCGCTGGCCGCGCCGCAGGTGCTGGAAAGCCAGTTGGCCGAACTGCCGGTGGCCTACAACTTCCCCGCCGGTGGGGGCCTGCAGCTGGACCGCGAGTATGCCTATCAGGATGAGGGCGCCAGTCCCTTTGGCGGCGAAACCATCCCGATGAACAACACCATGCTGCTGAGCGCTTCGCAGCAGGTGCCCGGGCACTACGCGCTGGTGTGGACCATCGTGCCTGATCCCGACGCCACCTGGGCAGCGATCGCCAGCGCTGCCCAGCAGCTGGTCGGCGGCGCGCTGATCGACGATGAGGAGGCCGGTGAGCTGATGGACCGGGAGATGGAAGCACTCGGCCGCGACGCCCACTTCAGCACCACCGTCACCTACCGCATCGATCCGTACACCGGCGTGGTGCAGCACATGGAACACGTGGCCACGAAGCGCTTCGGCGGCAAGGAAGAAATCGAGACCAGCGTGCTTTCGCTGCGCGAGCCGTAGGCGGCTTGCCGGATGCTGGCAAGCGCAGCCTGCAAGCAAGCTGTCAGGACTCCTGTTCCGGCTCCATTGGCTGGCACCCTTCTGCTGGGCGCTCAGGCCTTTCCATGGAAAGGATGCCGATCAGATTGTGCAGGTCCGTGGATTGCTGGCGGTCCATGATGACCGGAGTATTTGCTGTTTCCGGGCTACGTGCTGGAAGAACAACCACATACTCGCGATCCAGGGATAACGGGGTCTCCTCGCCTGTCACCAGGTTGAGGATGTCGCGCCTTTCGCCGGTCAGGTGGCGGACCAGGACCGCTCCGGATTGGCGAGGTACGTGCAGGTTGTAATCAGTGACCTCCGGCGGGCTGCGGCAGCCGCCATTCCACACCCACCTCACTCTTTCTATCCGTGTGCCGCTATCTCGGAAAAAGTAATAGTGTCTGCTGCTTGCGTCTTCGCCTTCTGCAAGGCAGTGCGTCCACGCATTCGTCGCTTGCGATGGGCCAGCCGTCAGCCCCAGCAGCACGGCCATGAACAGTGATCGGCACATTCCAAGCGCTCCCTGCTTGTCCTGAAGCTGGAGCGTATCAGGCGTTTCCAGGTTCGCTGGATCGATCCCCGGCTGGCGCTTCCAATCCTTCCAGGATCGGGCAGTCGGGACGGTCGTCGCCGACGCAGCAGTCGGCCAGGGTCTGCAGGGTGGCGGACATCTGGCGCAGGTGTTCGATGCGCTCTTCCAGGTCGGCGATATGCGCTTGGGCCAGGCGCTTGACGTCCGCGCTGCGGCGGGAGCGATCGTTCCACAGGCCCAGCAGCTCGCTGATCTCGGCCACGGAAAAGCCCAGATCGCGGGCGCGTCGGATGAAGCGCAGGCGGTGCACGTCCGCATCGTTGTAGATGCGGTAGCCGGAGTGGCTGCGGTCCGCCGGCGGGATCAGGCCGGCCTGCTCGTAGTAGCGGATCATCTTGGCGGAAACACCGGACGCCGCGGATGCCTCGCCGATATTCATACCTGTCTTCCCATGGGTCACGCCGCCGCCGCAGGTGGCTGGAACCCGCGCAGCCGCAGCGCATTGCTGACCACGAACACGCTGGACAGCGCCATCGCGCCGGCCGCGAACATCGGCGAGAGCAGGATCCCGAAGGCCGGGTACAGCACGCCGGCCGCCACCGGGATCAGCGCCACGTTGTAGGCGAAGGCCCAGAACAGGTTCTGGCGGATGTTGCGGATGGTGGCCTTGGACAGGGCGATCGCGTTGGGTACGCCCTGCAGGCTGCCCGACATCAGCACCACGTCGGCCGCCTCCATGGCGATGTCGGTGCCGGTGCCGATGGCCACGCCCACGTCGGCCTCGGCCAGTGCGGGGGCGTCGTTGATGCCGTCGCCGACAAACGCGAGCCGACCGTGCGCTTCGCGCAGCTTGCGCACCGCCTCCACCTTGCCTTCGGGCAATACCTCGGCCACTACCTCGTCGATCCCGAGCCGATCGGCAATCGCGCGTGCGGTGCGGGCGTTGTCGCCGGTGACCATGGCCACCTTGATTCCAAGTGCATGCAGCGCGTCGATGGCGCCAGCGGTATCGGCCTTGATCGGATCGGACACGGCGAGGATCGCGGCCAGGCGGCCATCGATCGCGGCATACAGCGGCGACTTTCCTTCGCTGCCCAGGCGCTCGGCGACCGGGGCGAATGCGGCCACATCAAGGCCCAGCGAACGCATGTGCCGGTCGGCGCCCACTTCCACTGGGCGGTCCTTGACGCTGGCGCGCACGCCCATGCCGGTGATCGATTCGAAATCCGCCGGCTCCGGCACCTGGATCCCTTCTGCCGCGGCGGCGTCCACGATGGCGCGGGCGATCGGATGCTCCGAGCGCGATTCCACCGCCGCCACCAGTTGCAGCACATCTTCGCGCGCGAATCCTTCGGCCAGCGCCAGGTCGGTCAACAGCGGACGGCCCTCGGTCAGCGTGCCGGTCTTGTCCACCGCCACCACCCGGGCCTCGCGCAGCAGCTGCAGCGCCTGACCGTTGCGGAACAGCACGCCCAGCTCGGCGCCGCGGCCGGTGCCGACCATGATCGACGTCGGCGTGGCCAGGCCCATGGCGCACGGGCAGGCGATGATCAGCACCGCCACCGCGTTGACCACGGCAAAAGTCAGCGCCGGCGAGGGGCCGAACGCCAGCCACACCAGGAAGGTCAGCACCGCCGCGCCCATCACCGCGGGCACGAACCACAGGGTGATCCGGTCCACTGCGGCCTGGATCGGCAGCTTGGCGCCCTGCGCCTGTTCGACCATGCGGATGATCTGCGCCAGCACGGTCGCCCCGCCCACCGCGGTGGCGCGCAGCACCAGCGCGCCCTTCTGGTTGACGGTGCCGCCCACCACGCCGCTGCCGGGTGATTTCTCCACCGGGACCGGTTCGCCGGTGACCATGGATTCGTCGATCCAGCTGCTGCCCTCAACCACTTCGCCGTCTACCGGCACCCGCTCGCCGGGGCGCACGTGGACCAGATCGCCGTCCGCCACTTCGTCGATCGGGATCTCGATCACCTGGCCATCGCGCGTCACCCGCGCCTGCCGCGGCTGCAGGCCCACCAGGCGCTTGATCGCCTCGGAGGTGCGGCCCTTGGCGCGCGCCTCCAGCCAGCGGCCCAGCAGGATCAGCGCCACGATGACCGCGGCGGCTTCGTAATACACGTTGACGGTGCCCGCGGGCAGGGCATCGGGCAGGAACGTGGCCACCACCGAGTAGCCCCAGGCCGCCAGGGTTCCCACCGCGACCAGCGAGTTCATGTCCGGCGCCAATCGGACCAGCGCCGGGATGCCGGTGGTATAGAAGCGCCGGCCCGGCCAGACCAGCACCAGCGTGGTCAGCGCGAACTGGAAGTACCAGCTGTTCTGCAGGCCGATGGTGCGCACCACCCAGTCGTGCATGGGTGGGAGCAGGTGCGAGCCCATTTCCAGGATGAACACCGGCAGGGCCAGGGCGATGGCCACCAGCAGGTCGCGGCGCAGACTGCTGCGCTCGGCGTCCTGGCGGATCGCGGCCTCATCGTTGCCGGCCGGTGCCAGGGCGTCCACGGCGCGGGCGCCGTAGCCGGCCTGTGTGATTGCTGCCAGCACCGCCTGTCCGGGCGCAGTGCCACGCACGGTGGCGCGCTCGGTGGCAAGGTTCACGCTGGCTTCGGCAACGCCGGGGACAGCCAGCAGGGCGCGCTCGATGTTGCCCACGCACGAGCCACAGTGCATCCCCTCGATGGCCAGCGTGGTGGATGTGGCGGGGACGGGATAGCCGGCTTTGCCCAGTGTTTCCACCAGGGTGCCGTGGTCAAGCGTGTGCCCTTCGGCGGCGTGCACCGTGACCCGCCCGGCGGCAAGGTTCGCCGCCACGCTGGCCACGCCATCGACCTTGCCCAGCGCGGCCTCGATCCGGCCCACGCAGGATCCGCAGTTCATGCCCTGGACGGGCAGGCTGATCTTTTCCTGTGTCATGCCGGCAGCATAGACCTTCCCACGATGGGAAGGTCAAGGCCGTGGCAGGTCTGGTCGCGGGCTAGATCAAGGCCAGCTTTTCTTCCTTCATGTCGGAGAATTCTTCCTCATAGAAGAATTTCTCCGCGCCCAGCGCCGGCTTCAGGTCCGGCAGCCAGGTGGCGTTCTCGTCGTACTTGGCGAAGAACGGGCGCTGCACCCAGTCCGGGTTGCGGCCCTGGATCAGGCGCAACACGAACAACTTCTCGCCATTGATTTCGGTCACGCCCTGGATCTCGACCTTGCCCGGATCCGCCGACATCGACGGCCCGCGCGCGGTTCGCGCCAGCCCGGAGACGCGCTGCATGGCCTGGCGGTAGATCTCCCAGGCCTTCACCAGCGGCACCTCGAAGTAATGGCGTGCGCCGGTGTCGCGCTCGACGAACATGTAATACGGCACCATGCCCAGCTGCACCTGGGTGCTCCACATCCGCGTCCAGGTGTCGGCGTCGTCGTTGATGTGGTGCAGCAGCGGCGCCTGGGTGCGGATCTGTGCGCCGGTGGCGCGGATGCGCCGGATCGCCTCGCGGCAGATCGGCGTTTCCATCTCGCGCCAGTGGTTGAAGTGGGCCATAAAGGCCACGTGCTTGCCGGCTTCCACCAGCTCGCGCAGCAGCGCCAGCACATCGTCCGCGTCCGGATCGGTCACGAACCGGTACGGCCAGAAGGTCAGGCTCTTGGAGCCGATGCGGATGTTGGTGACGTGCGCCAGCTCGGGCTTCATCAAGCCTTCGAGGTAATTGCGCAGGTGCCGCGCCTTCATCACCATCGGATCGCCGCCGGTCATCAGCAGGTCGCTGACTTCCGGGTGGGCAGCCAGGTAGCCGTGCAGTTTGTTGGCCTCATTCGACGCAAAGCGCAGCTCCTTGTCACCCACGAACTGCGCCCAGCGGAAGCAGAACGTGCAGTAGCTGTGGCACACCTGTCCCTGGCTGGGGAAAAACAGCACCGTCTCGCGGTACTTGTGCTGCATGCCGGGCAGCGGTTCGCCGTCGAGCATGGGCAGGTTGAGGTCCATCTGCCCGGCCGGATGCGGGTTGAGCGCGTCGCGCACGCGCTTGATCACCGGCGCCATCTCCGTATTGCTGGCTTCATTGCGAACCAGCGCCGCCACTTCATCGAAGTGCTCCGGCAGCAGCATCCCGCGCTGCGGGAACACCAGCCGGAAAATCGGATCGTCGGGAATGTTGCTCCAGTCGATCAGCTCCTCGATCACGTAGTCGTTGACCCGGAACGGCAGCACCTGGCTGACCACCTTCATCTCGAACCGCATCGCTTCCGACAGCGCCTGGACCTGTTTGATGCTCTCGAGCTGGCGGTGGGTATAGACCTTGAACTCGCGCGCAGCGAAATGGCCGGTGGATTGTGCTTCTTCACCGGTCTGATCCGGCTGATAGGCGTGCACAAGTGCATCCATAGAAATCTCCACATTTAATGACGCCAGTCGCGGGCAGGGAACGCCCGCGGAAGTGCCGCCTGGAATTATTTCGGGTCGGGTGGGCATGAGCGCGGACGAGCATGCGTCCGCAACGAAGCCGCGAAGAATGGAGCGAGATCCCCGACCAGCGATGTGACCAGCAATGCGCACGCCGTCTTGAGCGGCTCGACGCGGTGGTCCCGGGTCAGGGTAACAAACGGTCGTTTGCGCTGCAGTGCGCCGCCGAAGTATGGGTGTACTGGCCTTGGGTATGATCCGCGCATGAGTGAACGCGACCGGTATCCCGATGCCCTACGTGCAGGTGCGCTGCTTGTTGTCGTGTTCGGTCACTGGATCGCGACGCTGCCGCGGATGGAGCAGGGCCGGCTTGCCGGCACCGACCATCTGCTTGGCATCTGGGACGCGGCCGGGGCAATCACCTGGCTGGTCCAGGTGGTGCCGCTGTTTGTCTTCGTCTCCGCTGCGGTCAGCACGCCGGGCGTGCTGCGGCGGCTGGACGATGGCGCATCGCAGCGGACCTGGTGGGCAGGCCGTGCGCTTGGGCTGGCCCGGCCCACGGTGACCTATCTGGCAGTGCTGGCCGCGCTTGCGCTGCTGGCCCTGGTCACCGGCGGGCGGCTGCTGGAAACATTCAACACCTCGCTCACCATCCATCTGTGGTTCCTGGTGATGCTGCTGGCCGTGCAGGCGTTGTTGCCGTTGGCGGTGCGGGCCGACCGGCGGTTCGGACTGGGCGCGGTGGCCGGGCTGGTGGCTCTGGCAGCCCTGGCGGACCTGCTTCGCTCCGGGATCCGTGCGCCGGGCGAACTGTTTGAACTTGGCGCGCGCGTGCGCGACAGCGCGCCCGGCATCGGCTGGATCAACATGCTCGCGGTGTGGTTGCTGCCCCAGCAGCTGGGCGTTGCCTGGAAACAGGGGCGCTTTACCGGAGCGCGTGCGGGTGCCGTGCTGTTGCTGCTGGGCGCGGCATGGCTGGCGGCAGCGATCGCCAGCGGCTACCCGGTGGCGATGGTGGGCGTGGAGCTGGCCGGCAACAACATGCTGCCGCCCACCCTGGCACTGATCGGGGTGGTGTGGGTGCAGGTGGGCCTGGTGCTGCTGTGCGAGGCGCCGGCGCGGCGGTTCCTGGCCCGGCACCCGGTGGCGCGGGTGGTGGCGGTGCTCGGCGCGCTGGGGATGCCGCTGTACCTGTGGCACAAGTTGGCCGAGCTGCCGGCCGCATGGCTGGGCGAGCGCCTGGGTGCGCCGATCGATGCCGGTGATCCGGGCCAGCCGGGGTTCTGGCTGGGCCGGCTGCTGTGGATCGCACTGTGCGCGCTGATGGTGGCACCGGTGATGGCGCTGGTGGTGTGGTTTGAGATGCGCCGCCGGCGCGGTGTGGTCGAGGCCAGCGGCGCCGCGGCAATCATCGCCGGTGGTATTGCCCTGTTCGGCGGACTGGGTGCGGCGCTGGCGCTGGGAGTGGTGCCGGGCGCGCTGATCGGCTTGGCCGGCGTGGCGGCGGCTTCGTGGCTGCTGCGCGCGCATCCGCAGCCGCCGGTGGCCTGACCGGCGCGCGGGTTACGGCACCGGGTCGGCCGGCAGATGCCCGCGCCCATGCGGCGCGTCCAGATCCTCGATCGGCCCCAGCGGCACGATGCCGTTCGGATTGATGGTGTCGTGGCTGCGGTAGTAGTGCTGCTTGATGTGGTCGAAATTGACCGTCGTGGCCACGCCCGGCCACTGGTACAGCTCGCGCAGGTAGCCGGACAGGTTCGGGTAATCGGCAATGCGGCGCAGATTGCACTTGAAGTGACCGTGGTACACCGGGTCAAAGCGCAGCAGGGTGGTGAACAGCCTCCAGTCGGCCTCGGTGATGCGCTGGCCCACCAGATAGCGACTTTGGGCCAGGCGCTGGTCGATTTCATCCAGCGCCTCGAACAGCTTGGTCACTTCCTCCTCGTACACATCCTGTTCGGTGGCGAAACCGGCCTTGTACACGCCGTTGTTGATGGCGTCATAGACCCGCTTGTTGATGGCGTCGATGTCGGCGAGCAGTTCCTGCGGCGCGTAGTCGCCCGGCTTTGCACCCACTTCATCAAAGGCCGAGTTAAGGATGCGGATGATCTCCGACGACTCGTTGTTGACGATGGTGCTGCGCTGTGTGTCCCACAGCACCGGCACGGTGACCCGGCCGCTGTAATCGGGCTGCGCACGCTGGTAGACCTCGTACATGTAACTCGCGCCGTCCGGATCCGGCACCACGCCGTCGCCCGGTTCGAACGTCCAGCCGTTTTCCGCCATGAGCGGACTGACCACGAAGACGGGGATCATTTCCTCCAGCCCTTTCAGGGCGCGGAAGATCAGCGTGCGGTGTGCCCAGGGGCAGGCCAGGCTGACGTACAGCCGGTAGCGGCCGGGCTCGGCCTTGAATCCCCCTTCGCCGCTCGGGCCGGCACTGCCGTCCGCGGTGATCCAGTTGCGGAACTGTGCATCGGTGCGGACGAAGCGCCCGCCCGTCTTGGAAGTGTCATACCACTGGTCGACCCAGCGGCCGTCGATCAGCAGGCCCATGGCCGGTCTCCTCGGATTGCGTCACCCAAGGATGCACCCGTCCGGGTGCACGCCGCGTTGCGTTGGCAGTCCGTTGCGTTCCAGCGCGCGCCCTCAGTCGACGCCGATGTCCTCGTTCCACACGCCCGGATTGGCCGCGATCCAGTCGCTCATCATGCGGATGCAGGCGGCGTCGTTGAGGTCGATCACTTCCACCCCGTGCTCGCGCAGCCAGTCGTGGCCGCCCTGGAAATTGACCGATTCGCCCATCACCACGGTGCCGATGCCGAACTGGCGCACCAGGCCGGCGCAGTACCAGCACGGCGAGAGGGTAGTGACCATGATGGTGTCGCGGTAGCTGCGCTGGCGACCGGCCTTGCGGAAGGCGTCGGTCTCGCCGTGCACGGAAGGATCGTTCTCCTGCACCCGGCGGTTGCGGCCGCGGCCGAGCAGGGTGCCGTCGCGGTGGAACAGCGCGGCGCCGATCGGAATCCCGCCCTCGGCCAGCCCGGCGCGGGCTTCGTCGACGGCGGTTTCAAGCAGGGCGCGGTAATCGGGCGTGGTCATGGCGGTTTCCAGCAAATGATCCGGGCGGGTGGCAGAGCATAGGCAGCGGCGGCGGCACCGTCACCCCGGAGGGTGCGATAATTGCCGGCATGAGCGCATCCGATAAATCCGGCACCACCCACTTCGGCTTCCGCGACGTGCCGGTGGGCGAAAAGCAGAAACTCGTTGGCCAGGTGTTTTCCTCGGTCGCAGGCAGCTACGACCTGATGAACGACCTGATGAGCCTGGGCATCCATCGGATCTGGAAACGCTATTTCACCGCCACCGCGCTGGTGAAGCCCGGCGACCGGGTGCTGGATCTGGCCGGCGGCACGGGTGATATCGCCGCGCTGCTGCGTCCGCGCCTGGGCGAGGACGGCGAGGTGGTGCTGGGCGACATCAACGGCGAGATGCTGCGCGTGGGCCGCGACCGCATGACCGATCGCGGCCAGGTGCGCGGTTTCAACTACGTGCAGTGCAATGCCCAGGCGCTGCCGTTTCCGGATGCCAGCTTTGATCTGGTCACCATCGCCTTCGGCCTGCGCAACGTGACCGACAAGGACGCCGCCCTGCGCGAGATGTACCGGGTGCTGAAGGTGGGCGGCCAGGCGCGGGTGCTGGAGTTTTCCGAGGTCACCCTGGACTGGTTCAAGCCGGTCTACGACTTCCACTCCTTCAAGGTGCTGCCGCGGTTGGGCAAGCTGTTTGCCAGCGATGCGGACAGCTACCAGTACCTGGCCGAATCAATCCGCCAGCATCCGCCGCAGGAAGAGCTGAAGGCGATGATGGAAGCGGCCGGCTTCGCGCGCTGCGGCTATCGCAACCTGTCGGCCGGCATTGTCGCCATCCACGACGGCTATCGCGTCTAGGATCGTCGATACGCGGGTTCGCGCGCATGGCGCGCTCTGCGCCAGGGTGAAGGGCGGTCGGGGGTAGACTTGCGGGTCTGATCCTCCAAGGACTGGTCCTGCCATGCGCTTTCCCCTGATTCCATCCCGCCTGACCCCCCTGATGGCGTTGCCCCTGGTCGCCCTGCTCGCCGCAGGCTGCCAGCGCGAGCCGACGCCGGAAGTCGCCAGCCCGACGCCGCAGCCGGATGCCACCGTGGCTACCGTTGACCGAGACGAGCACTCCTACGCCGAGCCGGAAAAGGTCGTCATCGAAGACATGGCCCTTGATCTGGCCCTGGACTTCGACAGCCGCACCCTGGCCGGCACCGCCACCTACACCCTGGAGTGGAAGGACGGCAGCGCCACCGAGCTGGCGCTCGACACCCGCACCCTGACCATCGAGCAGGTGGAAGCCGAAGCCGGCAGCAGCTGGAACGCGCTGGAGTTCACCCTCGACGACGAGGATCCGGTGTTCGGCAGCCGACTGATCGTGCAGACACCGGGGCAGCCGGAGCGGGTCCGCGTGACCTACCGCACCGCGCCCGAGGCCTCCGGCCTGCAGTGGCTGGAGCCGTCGATGACCGAGGGCGGCGAGCTGCCCTTCATGTTCAGCCAGTCGCAGGCCATCCACGCCCGCAGCTGGGTGCCGCTGCAGGACACCCCCAGCGTGCGCTACACCTACAGCGCGCGCATCACCACAAGTGCGGACGTGATGGTGCTGATGAGCGCCGACAACGACCCGGACGCGCAGCGTGATGGCGAATACCACTTCACCATGCCGCAGCAGATTCCGTCCTATCTGATGTCGATCGCCGCTGGCGATCTGGTGTTCAAGCCGATTTCAGAACGCGCGGGCGTGTGGGCCGAGCCGGCAGCCGTCGATGCGGCGGTGGCCGAGTTCGAAGACACCGAGCAGATGATCCAGACCGCCGAATCGCTGTACGGCGAGTACCGCTGGGGCCGCTACGACCTGCTGATCCTGCCGCCGTCGTTCCCCTATGGCGGCATGGAGAATCCGCGCCTGTCGTTCATCACCCCGACGGTGATCGTAGGCGACAAGTCGCTGGTTTCCTTGATCGCCCACGAGCTGGCCCACAGCTGGTCGGGCAACCTGGTGACCAACGCCAGCTGGAAGGACATGTGGCTCAACGAGGGCTTCACCTCGTACGTGGAGAACCGCATCGTCGAGGAGATCTACGGCAAGGAATTCGCCGACATGGAGTGGGTGATCTCGCGCCGCGGCCTGGAACAGGAAATCGAGAGCGCGGATCCCGGTCTGCAGGTGCTGGCGGTGAAGCCGGACGATGCTGCAGATCCGGAAGATACCTTCAGCTCGGTGGCCTACGACAAGGGCGCGTGGTTCCTGCAGTTCCTGGAGGAGCGCTTCGGGCGCGAGACGCTGGATGCTTTTCTGCGCGGGTATTTCGACCACTTCGCGTTCCAGAGCATGTCCACTGCGCAGTTCGTCGAGTATCTGAAGGCGGAACTGGTATCGCAGAACCCGACTGCGGTCAGTGATACGGAACTGGAAGAGTGGCTGTACCAGCCGGGCATTCCGATGTCCGCCCCGCAGGTGCTGTCGCCGCGGCTGGGGCTGGTGGATTCGGCCCGCCTGGCATGGCGTGGCAGCGACCAGCTGCCGCCGCCGCAGCTGACCTCCGAGTGGAGCACCCAGGAGTGGATCCACTTCCTGGAGGGTATGCCGGACACGCTGAGCCTTGAACAGATGGCGCAGTTGGATACCGCCTACATGTTCAGCGACACCGCCAACGGCGAGATCGCCATGCGTTGGTACCCGCTGGCAGTGCGCAGTGGCTATGCAATTGCCTATCCGCAGATGGAGGAATTCCTGGAGCGGATCGGCCGGCGCAAGCTGGTCATGCCGGTGTACGAGGCGCTGGTGCAGACCCCGGAAGGCCTGGCGCTGGCCAGTGAGGTGCTGGACCGCGCCCGCGCCGGCTACCACCCCATCACCACGGCTTCGGTGGAACAGGTGATCGAGCGCGCACCGGCGGAAAGCAGGGTGGCGCCGGCCCCGGTGTCACCCGAGCTGGAAGGCGCGGAGCAGGGCGACGCTGACGAGGCGGTGGATCCCTCATGAGTGCGGGCGTGCGTCTTGCCCTGATGCTGGCGGCAGCCGTGGCGCTGTCCGCCTGCGGCGATCCCGAGGCCGAAGCGCAGGCGCGCGCCGAGGCCCAGGCCGCGGTGGCCGAGCGCGAAGCGAGTGAAGCCGAAGCCGGGTTCAACACCGCGGTGGCGGATGAAAACTGGTCGCTGGCCAAGGCCCACGCCGACGTGCTGCTGGCGCGCTGGCCGGACACCGAAACGGCCGGTCGCGTGCGCGACCAGTTCGATGACGTCAAGGCCCAGGCCGATGCGATCCGCGAGGCCGATCGCACCGCGCGCCTGTGGACCTACAACGTGCAGGAAGTGAAAGGCGGACAGCAGCGTTCCGCGCAGATCCATTCAAAGGAAGCCGCGGAGATCGGCGGCGTTCGCGGCCAGGTGCAGCTGATCTTCCGCGACCATCCGGACTGGGGGCGCAGCAGCTATCTGGTGCTGCCGGGCGGGGATTTTGCCCGCGCCTGCTATCGCGCCTGCCGGGTCACCGTGACCATCGACGATGGCGAGCCGCAGCGCATGGCCGCCAACCGCCCGGATACGGACGAGGCGATCGCGATGTTCATCGATGACAACCGTGCGCTGTGGCGTGCCGTTGATGGCGCGAAGCAGCTGATGATCGAATTCCCGCTGGAGACTGACGGCAGCCACACCGCCGAGTTCGAAGTGGCGGGCCTGGATCGCGCCAGGCTGCCCTGGGACTGATTGACCGGCGTGCGCGGCTGGTAAACGGAGATCAGGCCGGCTCGCTGCGTGGACACGGCGCGGCCACTGGGCCGGGCGGCTGCGAGGGGATGTCTGCGGGGATCGGCGGCTCTTCCTCCGGCCGCAGCATGGTGGCCTGGCGCCAGCGGCCGAAGCGGTAATAGGCCATGGCCAGCAGCATCGCCGCCACCGCGCTGATCGGGAAACTCCACCAGATCGCATCCACGCCCAGCGAAGGCTGCAGCCAGTTGGCGAACGGCACGCGTACGCCCCAGAGGGCAAGCCCCAGCATCAGCAGCGGCGGGATCACCGCACCGGTGGAGCGGACCACGCCGAACAGCACATAGGTGGCCCCGAAGAACAGGAACGACCAGATCCCGATGCGGTTGATCTGCCGGCCCAGCTCCAGCGACGCGCTGCCCTCGGGCAGAAACGCCGCCAGGATCCAGCGGTCCAGCACCAGCAGCGCGGCGATCAGCGCGCCGGTCAGCAGCAGGTTGAATCCAAGGCCGGTGCGTGCCGTGGCATCCACCCGCGCCCACTGCCCGGCGCCGACGTTCTGCGCCGCCATCGACGAGCACGCCGCGCCGATCGCCATCGCCGGCATCTGCACATAGGTCCACAGCTGCAGCACCGCCCCGTAGGCGCCGGTCACGGTGGTGCCGTGGCTGTTGACCATGGTCATCATCGCGATCATCGCCAGCGAAATCACCACCATCTGCGCGCCCATCGGCACGCCCTTGAACACCAGTGCGCGCACCAGCGCCCAGTCCGGCTTGAACAGGTGCCGCTCATGGCGGCTGATCCACAGCGCATGGCGGCGATGGCGCAGCCAGGCCAGCATCGCCGCCAGGCTGATGCCGTTGGCGATCACCGTGGCCACCGCCGCGCCGGTCATGCCCAGCGCCGGCACCGGCCCCACGCCGAACACAAACAGCGGCACCAGCACCACGTCCAGCGCCACCACCAGCAGCAGGA
The DNA here is from genome assembly GCF_039548515.1 of Luteimonas qiangzhengi. NCBI lineage: Bacteria > Pseudomonadati > Pseudomonadota > Gammaproteobacteria > Lysobacterales > Lysobacteraceae > Luteimonas > Luteimonas qiangzhengi. Next base: position 93,333 of record NZ_JBCLVE010000010.1, read on the forward strand.
ACCGGAACGGCGTGCGCGAATCACCCGCCCCACGCAGCACCGCCGAAAGGAAGGTGAACATGTACAGGAACGGCACCGCCAGGAAGATCACCTTCAGGTAGCCGTCCGCGTGCGGCAGGGCCTCGGCCGGCGTGCCCATCCACTGCAGCAGCTGGCGCGAGAGCGGCAGCCCGGCCAGCGCGACCACCAGCGACAGTGCGATGAAGAAGGTGGCTGCGGTGCCGATCACCCGGCGGGCTTCAGCCGGATCGTGCCGGCCCATGGCCTGCGCCACCAGGATGGTCGCCGCCATGCCCAGGCCAAACACCGCCCCGAGCAGGAAGAACAGCACGTTGTTGGCGTTGGTGATCGCCGTCAGCGCCGCCTCGCCAAGAAACCGCCCGATCCAGAACGCATTGACCGAGCCGTTCAGCGACTGCAGCACGTTCGCGCCCAGGATCGGCAGCGCGAACAGCAGCAGCGTGCGGCCAATCGGCCCCTCGGTCAGGTCGCGGGAGCGGACCGGAGGGCGGGGTGGACTCACCCCAGGTCGTATCCGAACTGCTCGCGGAACTGTTCCGCGAATTCGTCATAGCTGAAGCGCTGCCGCTGGGTCCCGTGGTGCTCGACCTTCAGCGCGCCCATCAGGTTGCCGATCCGGCCGATGGTTTCCCAATCGTGGCCACGCATGATTCCGTGGATCAGACCGGCGCGGAATGCGTCGCCGCAGCCGGTGGGGTCGGTCACCTTGCGCTCGCGCGCCGGCGGAGCCTCGTAGGTCTTGCCGTCTGCGCGGATGCAGGCGCCCTTGGGGCCGCGGGTGGCCACGTAGGCTTTCACCTGGCTGGCGATCTGGTCTTCGTTCAGGCCGGTGCGTTCCTGCAGCAGGTTCGACTCGTAGTCGTTGACCGCGATGTAATCGGCCAGGTCGATGAACTCGCGCAGCTCTTCGCCGTTGAACAGCGGCATGGCCTGGCCCGGGTCGAAAATGAACGGGATGCCGGCTTCGGCGAACTCGCGCGCGTTCTGCAGCATGCCCTCGCGCCCGTCCGGGCTGACGATCCCGAATTGCACGCCCGGAACGTCCTTCACGTGGTTCTCGTGGCTGCGCATCATCGCGCCGGGGTGGAAGGCGGTGATCTGGTTGTTGTCCAGGTCCGTGGTGATGAAGGCCTGCGGCGTGAACATGCCCTCCAGTTCCTTCACCTGGTCCAGGCGGATCCCGTTGTCGTCGAACCACTGCCGGTAGGGGGCGAAATCCACGCCCACGGTGGCCATCGGCACCGGTTCACCGTCAAGCAGCTTCAGGTTGTAGGCAATGTTGCCGGCGCAGCCGCCAAATTCGCGGCGCATCTGCGGCACGTTGAACGAGACGTTCAGGATGTGCACCTTGTCCGGCAGGATGTGGTTCTTGAACTGGTCCGGAAACACCATGATGGTGTCGTAGGCAAGGGAACCGCAGATCAGGACCGACATCGCGTAAGGCTCTTGAGGGGGCACAAAGGGCGCTAGATTAACGGTCCGGCCGCGTCGAGGCCAGCTGCGATCGCCTGCGCCCGGCTCGCTGCTGCCGGTGAAGCGGGCTGCAAAGCGCGTCGGGGCGGGGGCCCGGAGGCCGGAACCATGCGGTTCGGACAACCCCGCGGAGCGCGATTTTGTTACGCTTGTGCGCCCTGCGGCCCCCGCCGCTGTCCCCTGTGTTTCCCTCCTGGTTTTCCGCGTACCGCGCCCCGGCGCGTGCGCCCTGCACGGACCCTACGCCCGATGTTCAAGAAGTTCCGCGGCATGTTCTCCAACGACCTGTCCATTGATCTGGGCACGGCCAACACCCTCATTTTTGTCCGCGGCCAGGGCATCGTGCTCAATGAGCCATCCGTGGTCGCGGTGCGCCAGGGCAGCGGCGGGCAGAAGACCGTCGCAGCGGTCGGCGCCGAGGCCAAGCAGATGCTCGGCCGCACCCCCGGCAACATCACCACCCACCGGCCGATGAAGGACGGGGTGATCGCCGACTTCACCTACACCGAGGAAATGCTCAAGCATTTCATCCGAAAGGTGCACAAGAGCCGCTTCCTGCGCCCCAGTCCGCGGGTGCTGATCTGCGTTCCCGCCGGCTCGACCCAGGTGGAAAAGCGCGCGATCAAGGACTCCGCCCTGGAGGCCGGTGCCCGCGACGTATCGCTGATCGAAGAGCCGATGGCAGCCGCGATCGGCGCCGGCATGCCGGTCACCGAGGCGCGCGGTTCGATGGTGGTGGACGTGGGCGGCGGCACCACCGAAGTGGCGGTGATCGCGCTCAACGGCGTGGTGTACTCGCAGTCCGCGCGCGTGGGCGGCGACCGCTTCGACGAGTCGATCATCAACTACGTGCGCCGCAACCACGGCATGCTGATCGGTGATGCCACGGCCGAGCGCATCAAGCTGGAAATCGGCTGCGCCTGCCCGCAGGAAGAAAACGCCGAAACCGAAATCTCCGGCCGCCACCTGGCCGAGGGCGTGCCCAAGGTGATCACCATCAAGGCCAGCGAAGTGCTGGACGCCCTGCGCGAGCCGCTGGCCGGTATCGTCGAGGCGGTGCGCCAGGCGCTGGAGCAGACTCCGCCGGAGCTGAGCGCGGACGTCGCCGAGCGCGGCATCGTGCTGACCGGCGGCGGCGCCCTGCTGAAGGATCTGGACAAACTGCTGAGCCAGGAAACCGGCCTGCATGTGCAGGTTGCCGAGGACCCGCTGACCTGCGTGGCCCGCGGTGGCGGACGCGCGCTGGAACTGCTGGACATGCACGGCAACGAGTTTTTCTCGTCCGAGTAAGACGTTACGGGCGTACCCCCCCCCCCCCCCTTTTTTTGTGAACAGACGGCTTCAGCGTGCCTTCCCTCGCCAGTTCCGCCGCTCCCCGGCCCGGTGATGTTTCCGGCACGTTGCGCCTGTTGGCCTTCCTGGCGGTGTCGGTGGCGCTGATCGTGGCCGATCACCGTGGAGGCTGGCTGGACCAGGTGCGTGCCCACGCCGGCGTGGCCATGCAGCCGGTGTGGTGGCTGGCCGGGCTGCCGTCGCGACTGGGTCGCGGCGTGCGCGAAGACGCGGTGACCCGGAACCTGCTGAGCGAAGACAACCACCGTCTGCGCAATGAGCTGCTGGTGGTCAATGCCCGGCTGGCACGGGCCCAGGCCGCGGCGGCGGAAAACGTGCGCCTGCGCGAACTGCTGGGTGCGGCCGGCAGCGGCGGGCTGGATGTGCAGCTGGCCCCGATCCTCAACATCGACCTGGATCCCACCCGGCAACGCCTGATGCTGCGGGCCGGCACCGCCGATGGCGTGCGCGAGGGCCAGACCGTGATCGACGCTGGCGGTGTGGTGGGGCAGGTGATCCAGACCACCCCGTCCACCGCGACCGTGCTGCTGGCGACCGATGTGGACCATGCCGTCCCCGTGCTGGTGGCCCGCACCGGCGTTCGCCTGGTCGCCTACGGGCAGGGACGCAGCGATCTGCTGCGGCTGCCGAATGTGCCGCTCTCCATCGACATTGAAGTGGGTGATCAGCTGGTCACCTCCGGCATGGGCGGACGCTTTCCGGCCGGTTTCCCGGTCGGCACGATCACCGCGCTGGCGCCTGATGACAGCCGCGCGTTCCTGGTCGGGGAAGTGCAGCCTGCCGCGCAGATCGATCGCGGCCGGGACGTACTGCTGCTGCGCGAGGTCGAGCTTCCGCCTGTCACGGATCCCGGCGACGCGGACGCGGAGACGACGCAGTGAAGCGCAGGCCGAATTCCTGGGTTCTGCCGGTCAGCGTGGTGTTGGCACTGCTGCTGGGGCTGGTGCCCCTGCCGGATGGGCTGCAGCCGCTGAGGCCATATTGGTTGGGCCTGGTGGTGGCTTACTGGGTGCTTGAAGACAACGAGCGCCTGGGACTTGGTTTCGCGTTCTCCATGGGACTGATCGCCGACCTGGCGTTCGGCAGCATTCTCGGCGAGCAGGCACTGCGGCTGACGGTGATGGCATTCATCCTGCAGCGCTTTCGCAGCCAGCTGCGCTTCTTCCCGCTGGCCCAGCAGGCGCTGGCCATCGGCGGGCTGTTGCTGAACGACCGGGTGGTGAGCGCGGCCGTACACCTGGCGCTGGGCGTGGCGCAGCTGCCGTGGATGTACTGGCTGGCCCCCGTGCTGGGCCTGCTGCTGTGGGTGCCGCTGTGCCTGGTGATGGATGCGCTGCGGTTCCGGCAGCGGTCGCGGTAGGCGATGGTGCTGCGGAGCAGGCACAAATTGCGCAATCCGGCTGTCGAAGCGACGCAGTTCCGGACGCGCGCGCTTATCGGCTTCATCGGTGTTGCGGCGGTGCTTGCGGTGCTGGCCGGCTGGTATTTCCGCCTGCAGGTGATCCAGCACAGCGAGTTTGCCCGCCAGTCTGAGGCCAACCGCATCACCCCCAGACCGGTAGTGCCCGGGCGCGGGCTGATCCATGACCGCCAGGGTCGGATATTGGCCGACAACGTGCCGGCGTACCGGCTGGACGTGACCCCGGAAGACGCGGCCGGCACGGACGACCTGATCGCCGGGCTGTCACGGATCTTTACGTTGGATCCGGATGACGTGGAGCGCTTCAGCGCCCAGCGCCGGGCGCGCCGCGGGTTTCATCCGATCACCCTGAAATTGCGTGTGAGCGAGGAAGAGGCGGCCCGGTTCGCGGTGGATCGCTGGCGGTTCCCCGGGGTGGACGTGGTGCCCTATCTCAATCGGCGTTATCCCCACGGTGATCTGTTTGCCCACGTGGTCGGCTACGTGGGGCGCACCGACGAGAGCGACGTGGAGCGCTACGGCAGCGCCCACCTGCTGTATCCCTACACCGGTCGGACCGGTATCGAGCGTTCGTTTGATGAGGCGCTGCGCGGCCGGGTGGGTTATGAGCACGTGGAAACCAACGTGGAAGGGCGCGCGCTGCGCACCCTGGGCCGGGTGCCGGCCGAAGCCGGCAGCGATCTGCGCCTGAGCGTGGACGTGGACCTGCAGCGGGCGATGGTGGAGGCCTTCGGTGAGCTGCATGGTTCGGCGGTGGCGGTGGAGCCGTCCACCGGCGAGGTGTTGGGCATGGTCAGCCTGCCCAGCTTCGACGCCAACCTGTTCGTCAACGGCATTTCCCACGCGGACTACCGGCAGCTGATGGATGATCCGGCGCGGCCGCTGTTCAACCGCAACGTGCTGGGTGGCGGCCCACCCGGGTCCACGATCAAGCCGTTCGTTGCGCTTGCCGGCGTGGACAGCGGGCTGCGCACCCCGGAAACGCGGGTGTTCTCCACCGGGGAATTCTTCATCCCCGGGCAGAGTCGTGGCTATCGCGATGCGGGGAGCGGTGGCGGCTGGGTGGACCTGCGCGATTCGATCTCGCGCTCCATCAACTACTACTACTACCAGCTGGCCTACGAGATGGGGATCGACCGGTTCGCCAGCTTCATGCAGCGCTATGGGTTTGGCGAACCCACCGGGATCGAGCTGGTCGGGGAGAGCGCCGGCGTGGTGCCTTCGCGGGAATGGAAGGCCGGGCGCAGCAGCGAGCCCTGGTATCCCGGCGAGACCGTGATTGCCGGGATCGGCCAGGGCTACTGGATTGCCACCGCGCTGCAGCTGGCACGCGGTACCGCGGCCATCGCCAACGGCGGCGATCTGCATCCGCTGAGCCTGCTGGCCGCACGCCGCGACGGCTATGACCGGCCCTGGGCCGAGCCTGTCCGACGTCCGGCCACTGCCATCACCGATCGGCCGGCGCACCTGCAGGCGGTGCAGGAAGGCATGGAAAAGACCATCCACGGGCGCGGCACCGCCACCGCGCTGGCCCGTGGTGCTGAATACCGGATGGCCGGCAAGACCGGCACCGCCCAGCGCGTGGGCCGGCGCGGCAATGCCCGCGTGGATCCGCGCAGCCTGCCTTATCACCTGCGTCACCAGGCCCTGTTCCTGGGCTATGCGCCGGCCGACAATCCGACCATTGCGATTGTGGTGATCGTCGAGCACGGTGGTTATGGCGGGGTCACCGCGGCCCCGATCGCCCGCCAGATCTTCGATGCCTGGCTGGTGGAAGAAGAAGTCGAGCTGGAAGTTGACCAGATCGATGTCGACGAAGCCGCGCCTGTCGATGAAGGGGCGCAGCCATGAGGGTGATCGTGCACTGGCTGCTGGACCTGTGGCTGCGTTTCTCCCGCACCATCGACTGGCCGCTGCTGGGCGCACTGGTCGCCCTGATGGCGATCGGCCTGGCGGTGCTGCACAGCGCCAGCGGGCAGGATCCGCGCATGGTCACTGCCCAGGCGCTGCGTTACGGTGCCGGATTGGGGGCGATGTGGGCGCTGTCGCGCCTGACGCCGCTGCGGCTACGGTCGATCGCGCCGCTGGCCTACGGGCTGTCATTGGCTCCTCTGGTGCTGGTGCTGTTCATCGGAACGGGTCGCTACGGCCAGCACTGGATCAACCTGGGGGTGTTCTACTTCCAGCCTGCCGAGCTGATGAAACTGAGCCTGCCGATGATGGCGGCCTGGTATCTGAACCAGATGGGCCCGCCACCGCGGCCGTGGGCGGTGCTGGTGTGCCTGGTGATCATCGGCCTGCCGACCGGGTTGATCATGCTGCAGCCGGATCTGGGAACCGCCGTGCTGGTGGCGATGAGCGGGCTGTTCGTGCTCTACCTGGCGGGACTGTCGTGGTGGTGGTTCGCGGCGGTGGCCGGCGCGGCGGCGGCAGTCGCCCCGATGGCGTGGCTCTGGTTTCTGCAGCCCTATCAGAAGGACCGCCTGCTCACGTTCCTGGATCCGGAGCGCGACCCGCTGGGGGCTGGCTGGAACATCATCCAGTCAAAGATTGCCATCGGTTCGGGCGGCATGGCCGGGCAGGGCTGGGGAGAAGGCACCCAGTCGCACCTGGATTTCGTGCCCGAGCACACCACCGATTTCATCTTCGCCGTGCTTGCCGAAGAGTTCGGCTGGATCGGGGTGGTGGTGACCCTGTCGCTGTATCTGTTCGTGATCGGCCGCTGCCTGTGGATCGCCAGCGAGGCCCGAGACGGTTACTCGCGCCTGCTGGCGGGGTCCCTGGGTCTGGCAATGTTCGTCTATGTGCTGGTCAACGGCGGCATGGTGTCGGGGCTGCTGCCGGTGGTGGGCGTGCCGATGCCGCTGCTCAGCTATGGCGGTACCGCGGCGGTGTCGCTGCTGGCCGGCATGGGCGTGGTGATGTCGATCGGCAGGCATCGGCCGGCACGGGGCTGACCGGGGCTGAACGATGGGCCGGACGGGCGTGCAGCGCCGCCCCGGCATGCTAACCTCGCCACCGATGAATCCGCGCACTGTTCTCCGCCTGGCCCCGTGCCTGATCGTGCTCGCATTCGCCGCCTGTGCGACGGATGCGCCAGCTCCTATTTCACCGCCTGCCGCCGAGGCCCGCGAACCGCTGCCTGAGCCGTTGCCGGAGCCCATCGTGGAGCCGGCCGAGCCGCAGTTGCTGGCCCCGGTACCGCCGCCACCGGAGCAGCGCCCCGAAGCGCCGACCGCGGTGACCGATCCATCCATCCCGCGCCAGCAGCGGGTGGACAACTTCATTGATTACGCGGTGCGTACCCACGGCGTTGACGCCACGCGGGTGCGCACGGTGCTGCAGCAGGCGCAGGTACGCCAGAGCATCCTGGATGCAATGGCGCGGCCGGCCGAGCGGACCCGCACCTGGGCTGAATACCGGCCGATCTTCCTCAACGATGCGCGCATCCGCGGCGGCCGCAGCTTCTACGCGACCCACCGTGCGGCATTGGATCGGGTGGCAGCCGAGTCGGGCGTGCCGGCCGAGTACATCGTGGCGATCATCGGCGTGGAGACCAGCTACGGCGGCTTCACCGGCAACCACCGCATCGTGGATGCGATCTACACCCTGGCCTTCGACCATGCGCCGCGGGCACCGTTCTTCGCCGCCGAGCTGGGCCACCTGTTCGCGCTTGAGCGCGAGGAGCCGCAGCTGGACCTGATGGCGCTGCGCGGCAGCTACGCCGGTGCGATGGGTCTGGGGCAGTTCATGCCTTCCAGCTACCGGCATTGGGCGAAGGATGGCGACGGGGATGGCCATCGCAACCTGATCGACAACCTGGACGACGTGTTCGCCTCGATTGCGAACTACTTCGTGGCGTTCGGCTGGGAGCGCGACGCGCCGGTGGTGGCGCGGGCGACGCGCGCCCCGGACGCCGATGATTTCAAGCCCGACAACATGGAGCCGGTCTATCCGCTGGCGATGCTGGCCGAGCGGGGCTATGAGCCACGCGCTGGCGAGCCGCTGGCCGAAGGTGCCACGCTGCTGTCGTTTGAAGGCGATGCCGGGCCGGAGCACTGGCTGGGCTACCGCAACTTCTTCGTGATCACCCGCTACAACCGCTCGCCGATGTACGCGATGGCAGTGCATCAGCTGGCGCAGGAAATCGCTGCAGGGTCGGGTGGCACCGGGCGATGAGGTGGCTTGCGGCTGCCGCTGTCGCGCTTGCACTGGCCGCCTGCAGCGGGTCGCCAAAGAAGCCCCAACCACCCCCGGCCGGTGAGGGCACGGGTCAGCCCGATGCTGCCAGCACGGATGGCAGCCAGCCGCCGCGTCGCTCGCCGTATCCGGCGGCGCAGGAAGACCTTTCCAAGCGCGGCGACTACGTTTCCGGCGGCCTGTACGCGCCGCACATCAGCGATACCGCACCGGATTACATCCCCGATGTGGACGCCATTCCCGAGCCTGATGTCGTTGACGAGCCCCGCTCGCGCTACGGCAACCGCTCGCCCTACACCGTGCTGGGCAAGCGCTACACGGTGCAGGATGAACCGGCCGGGTTCGTCGAACAGGGCATTGCCTCCTACTACGGCAACAAGTTCCACGGTCGCCGCACTTCCAACATGGAGGTGTATGACATGTACGCCTTCACCGCCGCGCACAAATCACTGCCGCTGCCGAGCTTCGCCCGGGTGACCAACCTGGACAACGGCCGCTCGGTGGTGGTACGGGTGAATGATCGCGGGCCGTTCCATGAGGGTCGCGTGGTCGACCTGAGCTGGGCGGCGGCGGTCAAGCTGGATCTGCACCGCCAAGGCACGGGCCAGGTGGAAGTGCGAGCGCTCAGCCCCGGGGAAGATGCGCGCCATGTGCAGGGTGCAGTGGCGGCGGCTTCGTCTTCCGCGCAGCCTGCGGCCGCGACGGAGCCGGCTGCCGCCAGCGCAATCGATGTGCTGGTGGATGCGCTTCCGGTGGCCACGGTGGAGGCCAGCCCGCTTCCAGAGAGCCCGCTCCCACAGACGACCGCGTCGGCGCCCGCGCCGGTCGCTACTGTCGCTGCGGTTGCACCTGAGATCGCCGCGGGCGTGGACCCCGCCTATGCCCACGAGCGCCGCTTCAACATGAAGCAGGACGGCCGGGTGATGACCGCCGATGATTTCGATGCCTGGCTGGAGGAGCGGCAGATTGATCTGCGCGCAGTGGCAACGGTTGCTTCAGCCGATGTGTCGCCTGCGCCGGCACCGGCAACGGCACCGGCTGCGACGAACGACGGCGTGACCCTGCAGGTGGCCGCTTTTGGCGCCCGCGCCAATGCAGAGCGCGCGCTGGCCACCCTGCTGGGTGCGGGTGTTCCAGGCGCGCGGCTGGTGGATGGTTCCAGCGGCGGCAAGGCCATGTGGCGGTTACAGGTGGGGCCCGTCGCTGCGGCCCTGGTTCCCGAGCTCAGCGCCCGCTTCAGCGGTCTCGGGTTCGGGCAGCCGCAGGTGGTTCGCGATTAAACTTGTCCCCAGCGTCCGCTGATCTTTTTCCAGTCTTTCCAGTTCGTAATGTCCGCCGCGTCCCCCGCGCAGCGTCCGAGGAGTCAATTCGTTGATGAAGTCCCGATTCGCCCGTCTCGCCGCCACCGCCATGGTGGCCCTGTCCGTGTCCGCAATCGGACTGGCACTGGCACAGAGTCCGCAGCCACAGCCCGCCCCGGCGCCGGCGATGCCGGAGGTGGCCATGCCGCCGCCGCCGTCGATCATCGGGACCGCTTGGGTGCTGATGGACTATGAGACCGGGCAGATCCTGGCCGGGGAAAACTACGACGAGCGGCTTGAGCCCGCCAGCATCACCAAGGTGATGACCAGCTACGTGATCGCCTCGGAGCTGGAGGCCGGACGCATCTCCGAAGACGACCAGGTGATGATGACCGAGAACGCCTGGCGCAAGGGTGGCGCCGGCACCGGCGGCAGCTTCAGCGGCTTCGAGGTCAACCAGACCGCGCGCCTGCTGGATATGGAAATCGGCATGGCCGTGCAGTCCGGCAACGATGCTTCGATCGCCTTGGCCGAACACGTAGCCGGCACGGAAGAGGCCTTCGCTTCGCTCATGAATGCCCATGCGCAGCGGCTGGGCATGACCGGCAGCAACTTCGTCAATTCGCACGGCCTGAGCGAGGAAAACCACTATTCCACCGCGCGTGACCTGGCGGTGCTGGGGCGGGCGATTATCGGCGGACATCCCGACATCTACGCGCACAACAAGATCCGCGAGTTCACCGTTGGCCCCATCACCCAGCGCAACCGCAACGTGCTGCTGTGGCGCGACGACAGCGTGGACGGGATCAAGACCGGACATCATTCCGGCGCCGGCTACTGCCTGATGGCCTCGGCCCAGCGCGGCGACCAGCGGCTGATTTCGGTGGTCCTGGGTTCTACCAGCGAGAACCAGCGCGCCAACGATTCCATGGTCCTGCTCAACTGGGGCTTCCGCTTCTTCGAAACCCACCGTCTGTACGACGCCGGCGAGGCGCTGACCACCCAGAAGATCTGGAAAGGCCGCGCCAATGAGCTGCGCCTTGGCCTGTCCGAGCCGCTGCTGGTGAGCACCGCACGCGACAAGTACGACCAGCTGCAGCCGTCCATGGACGTGCCGCAGACCCTGGTGGCCCCGATTGAAGAAGGCCAGGTGATGGGCTCGGTGCGGGTGGTGCTGGATGGTGAAGTCGTCGCCGAGCGGGAGCTGGTGGCACTGGAAGCGGTGGAGCGCGCCGGCTTCTTCAAACGCCTGTGGCACGAGTTCCTGATGTGGTGGCGCTCGGACTGAGCGCCGCGGCCGGCGTGCCGGCCGCTTGACGCGGTGTCTCCCGGTGGCATTATCCTGAGCAAGGATGGCCTCGGGCCAGGGAGCACACCATGCATGGAGCATCTGGTGCGGCGGCGCAGCTTGCCGCACTTGTCGGCGTCGACGACGCCAACCGGTTGTACCGGTTGGAACTTGCAGACGCCGGCGCACCGCTGATTGTTGAACGCTGGGCCGGCCATGAGCGGCTGGCCGGCGAATTCCAGTGGACGGTGGACGTGCTGTCCACCCGGGCGGATCTGCCGCTCGATGACTGGCTGGGCCAACCGGCCACCCTGTTGACCCGGCTTGCCGACGGCGACACGGCGCGCCGCAGCGGCCTGGTGCGCGAAGCCGCCTGCCTGGGCGCCGACGGTGGTCTGGCGCGCTACCGGCTGACCCTGGCGCCCTGGACCTGGCTGATGACCCAGGGCCGGCACAGCCGGGTCTTCCAGGACCGCAGCGTGGTGGAGATCGTGGAGTCGGTGTTCGCCGGTTACGCGCCGCTGTCGGCCTGGCAGCTGGGTGAGGAGGTTGGTCCATTCCTGGCCGAGACCCGGCCGCGCAGCTATTGCGTGCAGTATCGCGAGACCGATGCCACCTTCGTCCAGCGTCTGCTGGCCGAAGAAGGGCTGGGCTGGCGCCTGGAAGAAGACAGCGAGGCCGCGGCCGGACACCGGCTGGTGCTGTTCGCCGACAGCGCCGCGCAGCCGGAAGACGCCACGTCGGCCCGCGATGGCGGTCTGCGCTATCACCGCAGCGACGGCACCGAGGCGCGCGACAGCGTGCAGGGCATCGGCCTGCGGCGCCGGATTGGCGCGGACCGGATGACGGTGCTGGGGCAGGACTACAAGAGCGTGCGCGCCATTGCCGCGCAGCTGCCGCTGCAGAACCATGGTCATGAGTTGACCATTGAGGATTACGATCCCTCAGGTGCATACGCCTTTGCCGATGCGGGCCAGGCCGAACGTCATGCACGGCTGATGGCGCAGGCTACTGAAGCGGGGCGCGAGCGGTGGTTGGGTCACGGCACAGCACGCACCCTGCGCACCGGTACCTGGTTCCAGCTGACCCAGGCGCCAGTGGCCGGCAGTGGTTCGCCACCGCAGGAGCTGCTGGTCACTGGCCTGCACCACGTGGGCATCAACAATCTTCCGGTGGATCTGCGTGAGTCCGTGGAAGCAGAGCTGGGAGAAGCGCCCGATTGGGGCGTGGACGTTCCTGAGGAAATGGCGGGGCACGATCTGCTTCCACGGGCCAGGGCAGTGGGCTACGCCAATGCCTTTGTGGCGGTGGATCGCAATCGTCCGTGGCGCCCGATACTGCTGGATTGGACCGGCAGGCGCCTCAACCCGCGGCCGACTGCGCCCGGCTACCAGACTGCGATTGTGGTGGGAGCGGATGGGCAGTTCAGCCCTTCCGGCCATCAGGAGCTGCACAGCGATGCATTGGGCCGGGTGCGGGTGAAGTTCCACTGGCAGCAGGGACAGGCTGCGGGCGATCAGGACACCTGCTGGCTGCGGGTCGCCCAGCGCTACGCCGGTCCCGGCGTGGGCAGCCAGTTCCTGCCGCGGATCGGCCAGGAGGTGCTGGTGGCCTTTCTCGAAGGCGATATCGACCGGCCACTGGTGACAGGTGCCCTGTACAACGGCCGGGGGGAAGCCGGCATCGCCGCCACGCCGGGGGGCGAACCTGCCGAACAGGACCTGTCAGCCTATGCCCAGGCTGCCGATCATGCGGCGAGCGCTCAGGCCAACCTGGCCGGCGGCAACGCGCCTGCGTGGCACGGTATGGGGTCTGGTGAAGAGTCCCACCGCAACGCCGGGGCCCTGTGGGGCATCCAGTCCAAGGAATGGGGCGGCGAAGGTCACAGCCGGCTGGTATTCGACGACAGCGACGACCAGCTGCGGCTTCAGCTGGCCACCACACAGGCCGCCAGCCAGCTCAACCTGGGGCACCTGATCCACCAGGCCAACAACTACCGCGGCAGCTTCCGCGGCGAGGGTTTCGAGCTGCGTACCGATGCATGGGGCGCGGTGCGAGCCGGGTCCGGCCTGTGGCTGAGCGCCTACGCCAAATCGGGCGACACCCCCGCCGGCGATGCCGTGGCCCCGGCCGCGCTGCTGACCCAGCTGCGCAGTCTGGGCGAGACGTTCTCGCAGGCGGCCGCGACCCATCAGACAGTGAAACTGGCCGGCCATGAAGGAGCGAAAAGCGCGGCCTCATCGCGGCTGGTGGATACCCAGGCGCCGCTGGCGGCGCTGCTGGCCAGCGTCAAGACGACCGTGACGGGTGAGGATTTCGACAGCGCCCGCGGCGAAGCAGACGAACGCAGCCCGGCGGCGGGCGAGGGCAAGGTGCCGCACACCGGCGATGCCCTGCTCGGTCTGGCAGCGCCTGCAGGAATCGGCTTCGTGGCGGGCCAGAGCCTGACCTGGTCGGTCGGCGAAACCCTCACCCTGGCCAGCGGTCAGTCCAGCAACCTCGCCATCGCCGGCAACCTGCGTCTGCACAGCGGCCAGGCCATCGGCCTGCTGGCCGCCGCCGTTGAAGGCCAGACGGAAGACGTGGGCCTGAGCGTGGTGAGCGGCGAAGGCGAGCTGGACCTGCAATCCCAGAACAACCAGATCCGCATCCGCAGCCGCGACCAGCTCAAGCTGGTCAGCGCCAACGCCGAGGTGGACCTTGCCGCCGGCAAGGCCGTGCACCTGGCCACCAGCGGGGGCGCCAGCCTCACCATCGAAGGCGGCAACATCGTCATCGCCTGCCCGGGGGAGATCAAGGTGCATGCTGGCAAGAAGAGTTTTGTCGGGCCGACGCAGCTGAGTCGGGAGATGAATTCCTGGCCGGAGACGAAGTTCGACCAGAATCATGTCGTCCGGTACGAACATTCAGGTGAGCCAATTCGCGATTGGCCTGTGGAAATTGTGCGCGCGGATGGTGCACGTATCCGGCTGATGACCGATGACGAAGGTCGGCTTCCGATTCAAAAAAGCCAGGCGCTTGAGAAAGTGCAGGTCAGGGTGTTGCGCAAAAATGATCGGGGTCAAGAATGATGACCGAGCATCGGGTAATGACGGGTTTGCAGGATGATGAAGGGGCTACCGGCGTTCAGACCCTGATGAGCCCAAATTCTACTGCTGAAGAAATGGTGGTCCTGGCGGATCCCAGGCCTGTGATTCCAGTGGTTTTCCTGCCGGGGATCATGGGCACGAACCTGCGCAACAAACATACTGGAAGGCGCGTCTGGCGACCGTTGAATACAAGCTCCATCACGCTCGGGAATGGGAACTGGGCCGAGGTGGGCTGGGCGAAGGACTTTTTCCTGGCTACAGCGGCGGAGCGTCGTCGATGGTTGGACCCCGAGACGACGGAAGTCGATCCGCGTGGAAAGATTCATTTCCGCATCAACATGAACAAGATGCCGGGGAAGCTGGACGAAAAAAGGAGATTGCGGCTTCAGCTCCCGAAGCTCCGCAGCCCTACGTTCATCAACATGGACTGGAAGCATCTTGCCATCAGTGAAAGAGAGGCCCGCCGCCGCGGATTCGGCGCTTTGATGCAGTCCGCCTACCAGCCGGTCATGGCGAATATGGAAGCCGTGCTCAATCGCCTGGTGCAGGGTGGCGAGGTCAGTGACAGCTGGAGCCACGGCAACAGCATGTTTGGCATGCTGGCCGATCCCGCTGAATACGGGGAGAAAAAAGGGGCAGCACAACTTGCGCAAGAAGAGGTCAGGCAGGCTGCGAATTACCGGTTTGAGTTTTGGGCCGGCGGATATAACTGGATCCGATCCAACGCCGACAGCGCAAGCAAGGTCATAGAACGTATTGAAAAGAACGTTATTGGCCACTACAGAGAAACCCTGGGGGAGTCCGCTGCTGCTGGGATGAAAGTCTTGCTAATGACTCACTCGATGGGCGGGCTCGTGGCCAGATCGATGATTGCGAATCACAACTATGAGCGAGTGCTTGGCAGCGTTATTGGTGCAATGCCAGCAGAAGGGGCTGCGCTGACATACAAGATGATGCGCACCGGCGCCGACAGCATGGCAATGAAACTTATTGCGCAGGGAAATACAGCAATCCATCTGGTCGCGCAACTGAGTAATTCCAATGGAGCCTTGGAATTGCTTCCAACTTCCCGTTACGGTGGAGACGGCAACGGATGGCTGCGAGTACGCAGGCCAGGAGCCGGGAAACTTGAAAACGACGACACCTTGCCTAAGGGGGCGAACCCCTACGATGAGATTTATCGGAGCCGTAAATGGTACGGCTTGGTTCCAGAGCGAAACGGGGTGGCTCTGGATATAGCTGGTACCCAGGACGCGGCGGGCTATGAAAGCCGAACGGGTGGATTGGACCCATTCGCGGAGTTCGACACAAAGATAGATGAGGTGAAACGGTTCCACGGTCAGATTGACGGGAAATGCCCCTCGCCTGCCTATGTGCATGTAGGTGCTGATGGTCACAAGAAGCGACTGGCGTACGATGAGGTTGCATGGAGTGTTGACAGTGCCGTGTCGGTGAAGTTTGAAGGGCTTTTTCTTCGTGCATCAACTTTCAAAGGGGCCCTGTACGCGACAAGCAGCTTCCATGATTATTCGTCGCCTACAGCGCTGGACTTGGACAGTCAGTTCATCCCGGAGTGGATGCAGGGCTCAGGAAGACAGACGGTCCAGCAGCGGCACCATGCCACTGCGATGCTCAGTGTGTTTCGTGCCAACCTGGAAAACCAGATAGGTGCGGGATTTACCCTCGAAACCGCCAACGCCAATGGTGTCTGGGGAGACAGTCTGAATGGACGAATGGTTCTCGGACTGAGGATCGACTGTCCCGCCCCGCCTGTGGAACCAGTGTCTTACTGCTCTGAAGAGCCCAGCGTCGTGCTTGATGAGCTGGTCATTACGGCCTATGCCTCACCAGCTCCCGAAGACCTTCTGGCCACTGCCGCAGAAAAATCCGGTGTGGGCGATGAAACTGTTCCCTATATTTCAGCTGCCTCTCCGCTTGCCTGGAGTGGGGTCGAGGCCTTCTTCGCGATTGGCGATGAGGGGAGCAGTAGCGCTACAGGAAAAAAAGTGTGGGACATCAAGGGGCGTCGGACCAAAGGGTATGAACATCAAGACGCCTACAACGATAATCGGGCGCGATGGGCATCACTTTTTTCAGTGATAAAACTGGCCCAGCGCGCAGACTGGGCTTGATCATGGATCCCAGCCATCATTCGTACCTGACGGGAAGCCATTTGCATGCAACGCACTGTTAGAACCATCTGCCTGGGCCGGTTCCTGCTGGTGGTGCCGCAAGATGCGCGGGTACGGGGGAGTTATGTCACTGCGGGAACGCGTGTCCTCACTTATGTCGGGGTGAGCAGGGACGGGTTTGTCCGGGACGTCAGCGGGCGTCAGGCGGAACTCCAGGCGGCGGCGCATGATGAAGGCGGTTCGATGTTCGTGGAACGCTATGCGTTGACGCCTCTGCATGAGGTGCTTGTTTCGTGGGCGAGTTCCGCGAGTCGGCGGATATATCGCTACGAGGAGTTCCAGCACTTCCCGGATCAGCAGGTTCTGTTTCGCTTCGATGGCAACGGCACGGCGACGCCGAGGGCGCGCGCCAATGCGCGTGAGGCCCAGGCGCGCTTTTCATCGGCGATGCGTGTCCGCAGCGCCGATGAGATCCCGAAGCAGGCGGGCTTTTGTATCGAGCGCGGCTTTATTGCCGGAGCCGCGCTCAACCGCGAAGAGGTGGAGGCGGGAATCGAGTTGCGGGGAACGCGGGGGACGCAGCTGGCGTTCACCAGTTTCGTGACCCGCAATCCGGAGCCTTCGCTGATGGTGCGTGCCGCGGAGATCCCGATGGGGCAGCCGGATTCTGTGGGTGAGGGCAGCTTCGCTCTGCGCCGTGGACAGCGCACCGCGGCAGGATTGCAGGGGACGGAGTTGCTGCTGGTGGAGAACGATGGCGGTGAACTCAGCTACGAGTTCATGTGGGAACATCCCGGCACGCCGGATTCCCTTGCGGCGCCGTTCCTCAAACTCGCGCTGTCGCTGGATCCAGGCGCCGTCGGGCCGGGTGGAGACTTCAGCGAGCTGAAAGCGGCCACGGCGTTCTGGGACGAGCTGATGGATTCGCTTCGCCTGCGTCCAGGGGCGGTCTGAGGGCGCCCCTGGATTCTTTGACAGGCATCGGCCCGGGCCGGAACAAGGCCCGGGCCCGTCGCTTCAGCGCGACAGTCCGAACAGCGTCGAGTTGACCCACCCCCGGTTGCCCAGCTCGTCCTCCACTTCCCACATCAGTTCGGCCCGGTTGCCGGTGGGGTAGAGCATCATGCCGACGTCCAGATCACGCACCGCGCCGCCGCTACCGTCGGCGGTGCGGAGCAGGCGCCCGGGCTTCTGCATGGTGACGGCCTGCTGGTGGTTGGCGGCCGAGGCATCGCCAGGCAGGCCGCCCAGCTGGGCGACCAGGTCGGTATAGGCCTGCAGGTAGGCCAGGGTGACGACCTGGCCGATCTCGGTGTCGGCGTAGCCGGTGGCGCCACCGCCGGCCAGCCCGCCGCGGAACACGGCCGCACCACCGCTCCAGCCAAGGTCGGTATGGGTAGCGTGGCCTTCGGCCATGGCGACTTGCTCGGACGAACGCATGTCGGTGACGGTGAGCAGCACGTCGGCGGTCTTGCGGCTGATGTCGATGCCGCCCAGCACGGCCGCCGCGGTGCGGTTGCCGATCATGCCGCCCAGCAGTCCGCCAATGCGGTTGCCGCTGGATTTGGCGTTCTGCGAGATGAGGTCCGGTACCAGCACGTAGTCGGCGGCGCGCACCTGGCCGCGGCCGATGTTGGAGCCACCGCGCAGTTCGCCGGACGAGGCAAGGTCACGTTCGGCCTGCATGCGCTCCATGCCGCGGCCACGGTCGACCAGGGTGAAACAGCGCGACCGGTTGACGAACAGTTTGATCAGCGCCGAGGGCGAGGACAGCTGTTGACCGGTCCACCAGTTGCGGCCAGGCGGTTCGTCCACCGCGATTGCCCCCAGGCTGCGGCTGCAGACCGGGATCTCGGCGGTGCGCTGGGCACGCTCGGCCTGGGCGCGCTGCGCGTCTGCAGGGCCGGGAAGCAGGAGCCCGCCAAGCAGGGCCAGCGGGAGGGAAATCCTCAGCAGTGTTGTCATGGTGTCCGGAGATCGGTAGCGAAGGGATATCCCCTGTAACGCCGTTTGACGCCGCCGACGGACAGCCGTGGGGCAGCTATTCCTGCACCAGTTGCCTCACACCCACCAGAACCTGACCAGGTGGAAGAACACCGGCGCCGCGAAACACACCGAATCCAGGCGGTCGAGCATGCCGCCGTGGCCTTCGATCATGTGTCCCCAGTCCTTGATGCCGCGGTCGCGCTTGATGGCCGACATCACCAGGCCGCCGAAGAAACCCATCAGGTTGATCACCAGGGCCAGCAGCGCGGCCTGCCAGGGCGCGAACGGGGTGATCCACCACAGCCCGGCGCCCAGTACCGATGCCGAGACCACGCCGCCAGCGAACCCCTCCACCGTCTTGGACGGGGACAGGTTGGGAGCGATCAGCCGCCGTCCGCACAGCTTGCCCCACACGTACTGGAGCACGTCGGAGGACTGCACCACGATCACCAGGAATGCGATCAGCAGCAGGTTGCGGCCCTCGTAACCGGCGATTTCCAGATTGAGCAGCGCCGGCACGTGCGAGATACAGAACACGCTCACCATCAGGCCCCACTGCACCTTGGAGGTGCGCTCCAGATAGCGGGTGGTGTCGCCGCCAATGGTGGAGAGGATGGGCAGGAACAGGAACGCATACACCGGTATCAGCAGCGTGGACATGCCGTACCAGCCGCTGTAGACCAGCCAGTACTGGTAGGGCAGTACCACGTAGAACGCCACTACCAGCGCCCAGTAATCCCCGCGGCGGGTAGGGGTGAGGGTGATGAATTCGCGCAGGGCGAACAGCGAGATCAGCGCGAACAGCAGCGTCATCCCGATCCGTCCACCGAGGAATGCCAGGCCGACCACGATCGCCATCACCCACCAGGCGCGGATGCGTGCCACCAGGTTGTCCAGTACCGCACTGGGGCCATCGCTGCGCCAGCGGAGGATCTCCGCGATGGCCGTGGCCAGCAGCAGGACGCCGCCGATGCCCGCGAACAGCAGGGTGGTATCCGGAAGATCACGCAGCATGTTGATCATCGTGCGCGCTCCGGTACGCCGACCGCATCGCCGACCCCATCGCCGTCCAGCATCAGCAGCGCCGCCCGGGCACGATCAAGAAAGGCCTGTTTGTCTTCGCCGGGGCCGAGCCGCAGCGGCGTGCCGAAGCGCGCGGTGCACAGCAGCGGCAGGGGCAGCAGGCGTCCCTTGGGCATCACCCGGTGCAGGTTGTCCAGCCACACCGGCACGAACTCCAGCTCCGGCCGCTGCCGGGCCAGGTGGTAGATGCCGCTCTTGAACGGCAGCAGGCCATCGCCGGTATTGCGGGTGCCTTCCGGAAACAGGATCAGCGATGCGCCCGCGTCGGTGGCATCGCACAGGGTCTGGATGGGATCGACGGTGCGCGCGGCGGCATCGCGTTCGATCAGCACGCCGTTGAACACGCTGTGGATCAGGTAGCGGCGCAGCCGGCCGCGATTCCAGTAATCGGCGCCGGCCACCGGTCGCACCTGTCGGCGCAGCGCAGCGGGCAGGGCCGACCAGATCATCACGAAGTCGCCATGGCTGGCATGGTTGCCGAAATACACCCGGCGCTCGGCCGAGGGCGCGCAGCCTTCCCACAGCGCACGCGCGCCGGTCAGGGCGCGGATGGAGCCGCTGAAGCCACGGGCGATCAATCCGTCGAACATGTGCCTGCCTCCTGTAATCCCTTGCCCACCCGCCGCCACACGGTCACCGCGCACAGGAGGCAGACGATGGCCGCCCCGACACCCACCGTGGCCGCACCGATCCAGCCGCCCGCCAGCAGGATGCCTGCGAGCCCAACCACAAACGCCCGGTCGCTCTTGCCCATCGGTCCGTCGTAGCGTCGGCTTGCGCCCGCCAGCAGACCCAGCACGCCGGCGTATTCCGTCATCAGCGCCAGCAGCGCCATTGCCCACAGCAGCGATGCCTGGACGCCCGGCACGCTGAGCAGGGCCAGGTACAGCGCCGCATCGGACACCGCATCGCACAGTTCGTTGAGGTAGGCGCCCAGTGGGGATTTGTGCCCGAATTCGCGCGCGAGCATTCCATCCACGGCGTTGAGTGCCATGCGCGCCAGCATCCAGCCCGGCAGCAGCAGGTACAGCAGCGGCCGGCCGGGCGCCCAGGCGAACACGATCGCCGCAACCGCCAATGACAGCAGGCCAGCGGCAACGGTGACCTGGTTGGCGGTGATGCCCATGCGTTCGAGCCGGCGTACGCATGGCCGAAGCAGATCCTGGAACCGTCCTTTGAGCAGGTAGATCGACAACGCGGTGGCTCCTTGCCGGCGAGAGCTGTGGAGGGTACCCGGTGACCCTCCCCTTGGGAACGCTGCCCGGGGCCCTCATAATTGGCCGATGGAAATCAAATCCGACAACCCCGACCACGGGTTCCAGTTCCCCGGTCAGTTCGAGATCACCGCCGTAGGGCCGGTGGATGCCGCCCTGGATATTGAAGTGCCCAAGCTGCTGGCCGCCGCCGGCATCACGGTGCTGCCGGACACCATGTCCACGCGCGACTCCAGTGGTGGCAAGTATGTGTCCGTCAGGCTGAGCTTCCGCGCTGCATCGCGCGAGGAATATGAAGCCGCGCATACCGCCCTGCGTGAGCACCCGCAGGTGAAGTGGACGCTGTGATTCCGGAGGCAGGTCCGGTTCCGCAGGTGGATTCCGCAGGCGTGCCCTCCGGCCGGCCGGTCGCCGTGGTGCGCGAGCTTGGCCGCCAGCCGTATGAGCCGGTCTGGCGGGCCATGCAACAGTTCACCGATGTGCGCGATGCCGGTACGGCCGATGAAATCTGGCTGGTGGAGCACGATCCCGTGTTCACCCTGGGCCAGGCCGGCAAGGCCGAACATGTGCTTGGTGCCGGCGATATCCCGGTGCTGAAGGTGGACCGGGGCGGGCAGGTGACCTACCACGGGCCCGGGCAGATCGTGGCCTATCCGCTGCTCGACCTGCGCCGGCTGAAGCTCGGCGTACGCGAGTACGTGGAGCGGATGGAGCAGGCCGTGATCGACACCCTGGCCGAGTGGAACATCGGTGCCTCGCGCCGCGACGGCGCGCCTGGCGTGTACGTGGCCGGGGCCAAGGTGGCGGCGCTGGGGATCCGCGTGCGTCGCGGCTGCACCTTTCACGGGCTGGCCTTCAATATCGCCATGGATCTGGAGCCGTTCTCGCGCATCAACCCCTGCGGCTACGCGGGCCTGCAGGTCACCTCGGTGGGGGATGTGGGCGGACCTTCGACCATGGCTTCGGTGAGTGCGGTGCTGGTGCAGGAGATGGCCCGGCAGTTCGGTCTGTCGCTGGAGCCGGCTACCGCTGCCTGAAAGCGTAGTTTCCTGCGCCGCAGCGTTCCGCCCAGCGCCGGGCCCGGACAGTCTGGTGGTCTACAATGCGTAGCCCGTGTAACAGCCTTCCGGTGCGCCATGAGTTCTGCAGACAAGTCGATCCCGATGCAGGTGGTCACGCCGCCCCCGGCCGAGGGTTCGCTCCGCCCGGGTGAGCGCCAGGTGGCCGGTGACAAGATCGGTCGTTCGCCAGTGGAATTCGTCGAAGCGCCGGTGCTGCGCAAGCCGTCCTGGATCCGGGTACGCATCCCGTCCAACGGTGCGGTCGCCGCGCTCAAGTCCAAGCTGCGCAAGAACCGTCTGGTCACCGTGTGCGAGGACGCCAGCTGCCCGAATATCCACGAGTGCTTCGGCCACGGCACCGCCACCTTCATGATTCTCGGCGACGTGTGTACCCGGCGCTGCAGCTTCTGCGATGTAGCCCACGGCCGGCCCAAGCCCCCTGATGCAGACGAGCCCCGGCGTCTGGCGGAAACCGTCGCCGACATGGGCCTGAAGTACGTGGTGGTCACCAGCGTGGACCGCGACGACCTGCGCGACGGTGGCGCCCAGCACTTCGTTGATTGCATCACCGCCATCCGCGAGCTGGCCCCGGGCACCAAGGTCGAGATCCTGACCCCGGACTTCCGTGGCCGTGGCCGCATGGACCGCGCGCTGGAGATCCTGGCGGTCAACCCGCCGGACGTGTTCAACCACAATGTGGAAACCGTGCCGGACCTGTACCGCAACGTGCGCCCGGGCGCGGACTACCAGTGGTCGCTGACCCTGCTGCAGAAGTTCAAGGCGCAGCATCCGCACCTACCCACCAAGTCCGGGATCATGCTCGGCCTGGGCGAGACCATGGAGCAGGTGCAGGCCACCCTGCGCGACATGCGCGCCCACGACGTGGACATGGTCACCATCGGCCAGTACCTGCAGCCCAGTGCGCACCATCATCCGGTGCTGCGCTACTGGACGCCGGAGGAGTTCAAGGCGCTGGAGGAGTACGGCATGGAACTGGGCTTCACCCACGTGGCTTCCGGCCCGCTGGTGCGCTCGTCCTACCACGCCGATCGCCAGGCGATGGAAGCCGGCGTCGCCGCCTGACCGGTCCAAACTTGCCCCCGGCTTGTCCTGAACGGGGCACAAGTCCCGTTCACTCCAACGCCACGGGCGGCAGTTAGAGTGGAAACCAAGGCAAGAAATGGCGCCTTTGGGTCGGAATGAAACTTTCGGCACTGTGACGGCGTCCAAGTCCACTCCCATATTCAAGCTGCCGGCACGCACGCCGGCCCCCACGAGGTAACGAGCCGCCGCATGAAAGCCTCCCGCCTGATCTCCACCGCGCTGATCGCGCTGACCCTGTCGGTGCCGTTGGCCCTGATGGCCCGCGCCGACGGCGAAGCGATTCCCGATTCGGCCAGCCTGGACCAGGTGCGTACTTCCAGGCTGGTGTACGGCCTGCTGTCCGACAGCCGCTTTGTCTACCGGCCGCGGGCGATGGACGCGGAGATGTCCTCGGACATCTTCGATGGCTATCTGAAGTCGCTGGACGGCAACAGGATGTTCCTCACTGCGGACGACGTGCAGCAGTTCGAGCCTTACCGCCCGCAGATGGGCGCCTCCGTGCGCGAGGGCAAGCTGGAGCCGGCCTACGCCATCTTCGCTCTGTACAAAGACCGTGTGAACGAGCGGGTGGAACACATCCGCGGCCTGCTGGAGCAGGACATCTTCGATTTCACCGGCGAGGACCGCTGGGAATACGACCGCAAGGAAGCCGAGTGGGCCAGCGGTGAAGAGCTGGATGAAATCTGGCGGCAGTCGGTGCGCAACGACTGGCTGCGGCTGGTGCTGGCCGGGCGCGAGGGCGAAGAGATCCGCACAACGCTGGACCGTCGCTATCAGAACCTGGCCCAGAATGTGTCCCAACTGGGCGGCGAGGACGCGTTCCAGACCTTCCTCAACGCCTATACCGCGTCGATCGATCCGCACACCGATTACTTCAATCCGCGCAGCACGGATCTGTTCAACCAGAGCATGTCCCTGTCGCTGGAGGGCATTGGTGCCCAGCTGCAGAAGCAGGACGACGTGGTCGTGATCCGCGAGCTGATTGCGGGCGGCCCGGCAGCGATGAGCGGCAAGTTCCGCCCCGGCGACCGGATCACCGGCGTGGGCCAGGGCACTGACGGTTCGATCGAAGACGTGGTGGGCTGGCGCATCGACGACGTGGTCGAGAAGATCAAGGGCCCCAAGGACACCCAGGTGCGCCTGGAGGTGATCCCGGCCGGCTCGGGCCTGGACAGCGAGCCGGTGTATATCGTGCTGACCCGCGCACGCGTGCAGCTGGAAGAACAGGCGGCCAAGTCCGAAGTGATCGAAGTCAGCGGCGCCGGGGGCGAGGCCGACAAGCGCATCGGCGTCATCGAACTGCCGGCGTTCTACCAGGACTTCCAGGGCCGTCGGAATCGTGATGGTGACTACACCTCGGCCACCCGCGACGTCGGCCGGATTCTGGAGACGTTCAAGAGTGAGGGCGTTGACGGCGTGGTGCTTGATCTGCGCGGCAACGGCGGCGGATCGCTCAACGAGGCTGTTGAACTGACCGGGCTGTTCATCGACACCGGCCCGGTGGTGCAGGTGCGCGAATCCGGCGGACGGGTGAATGTTGAAGGCGTGCGCACGCCCGGCGTGGCGTGGGAAGGGCCGCTGGCGGTGTTGATCAACCGCGGTTCGGCCTCGGCTTCGGAAATCGTGGCCGGCGCCATCCAGGATTACGGTCGTGGCCTGGTGATCGGTGAGACCACCTTCGGCAAGGGCACGGTGCAGAACCTGATCGACCTGGACCGCATGCCTTCCGGCGAAGGCCAGCGCTATGGTTCGGTCAAGCTGACCGTCGCCCAGTTCTACCTGCCTGGCGGCAGCAGCACGCAGAACCGCGGCGTGGTGCCGGACATCCTGTTTCCGGTGACCGTGGATGCGACCGAGTTCGGCGAAAGCACCTACGACAATGCGCTGCCGTGGAACCGGATTGCCGAGGTGCCGCATACCCGCTACGGCGACTTCAAGCCGATCCTGCCGCAGCTGACAACGCTGCATGAGGCGCGGGTGGCCGAGCACCATGAGTTCCAGTGGTTCCTGGAAGACGTGGCCGAGTCGCGCGCCGAGCGGGAAAAGAAGTACGTGGTGCTCAACGAGGCCGAACGCCGTGCCGAACGCGAGCGCCAGGACCGCAAGCGCCGCGAGCGCCAGGAGGTCCGTCGCGAATTGGGCCTGCCGCTGGATCCGCTGGCCGAAGACCGAGACGACGGCCTGCACGCCAACGAGCGCGACATCCTGGTCGATACGGCCCGGGTGAAGGCGGCGGAGGAGCGTCCGGATCCGCAGCGCGACGAAGCCGCGGCGATCCTGGCCGATGCCATGCGCCTGCTGGACGGCGACCGCGTGATCTCGGCGCAGGTGCTGCCCGAATCGACCCGTCCCGGAAGCTGGGCCCGCTGAACAGGCCCGGCTGACCGCCCTCCGAAGGAACAATTCACGTGAATGCCGGATCGGTCGGCGGCGTTGATCGCCGCGGCCTGTGGACCGCTGTGGCGGCGTTTGTCCTGTGGGGACTGATGCCGCTGTACTGGCACCTGCTCAAGGTGGTGCCGTCATTGCAGATCGTTGTGCATCGCGTGGTGTGGGGCGCGGTGCTGGTGGCCGCCTGGCTGTTCTACAAATACGGCCGCGGCTGGCTGCGCGAGACGCTGTCCCAGCCCCGGGCTGCCTGGATGCTGGCCCTGAGCGGGACGCTGATCGCCTTCAACTGGGGGCTGTACATCTGGGCGGTCAACGCCGGGCACGTGGTGGAAAGCAGCTTGGGCTACTTCGTCAATCCGCTTCTGAACGTATTGATTGGCGTGGTGCTGCTGCGCGAACGCCTGAACCGGGTGCAGTGGATCTCGGTCGCCATCGCGGTGGCCGGGGTGCTGTGGCTGACCTTCAACTACGGCAGCTTCCCGTGGATCGCACTGGCCCTGGCGGGCTCGTTTTCACTGTACGGATTGATCCGCCGCCAGCTCAGCGTCGGGCCGGTGCGCGGGCTGGGCGTGGAAAGCCTGTACATGCTGCCAGTGGCACTGGTAGTGCTGGCCATGACGGCAGGTTCGCCGGAAGGCGGAGGACTGTTTGCATGGGGCGAACCGGTGGCGCTGATGCTGGTGCTGGCGGGGGCGCTGAGCGCCTTGCCGCTGATCGGCTTCGCCTACGCGGTGCGGCGGATTCCGTTCACGCTGATCGGTCTGATCCAGTACATCGCGCCGACCCTGCAGCTGTTGTGCGGAGTGCTGGTGCTGGGCGAATCGTTTGGCCGGGACCGGGCCATCGGCTTCGGCTTCATCTGGATCGCACTGGCCGTGTTCGCCACCGACGGCCTGCTGCGCGCCCGTCGCCGCGCCGTCGCCCCGGTGGTGTAGAAGCCGTCGCTGCAGGAGCACCGGCGTTGTAGGAGCGCGCCATGCGCGCGAAGCCGCGGGCACTTCAGCGCAACGCGACCCAGGCAATCCCCAGGCTTCCAACCACCGCCACCGCCACGGTAGCGATCCACCAGCGCCGCGCCTTCAATCGCAGCCGGCGCACGCGCTCGTCATGCACCGCACGGGCCTGCTCGATCAGCGGTTCGGCCTGATTGCGCGCGCGCACCTGTGCGGCTTTCCGCTTCTTCTCCGGCAGGTCATCGATGCCCTCGTAGAAGGCGAACACCCGGTGATGAAACTCTTGGTACAGCGCGTCCAGTTCGCTGCCGGACAGGCGTTGCAAGGTGTCGGGTGAGGTGTCCGCCGTTGCGCGCTTGCCGCTCATGCAGCCCTCAGTGCCGTGGTCACCGGCAGCTGTGCGGCACGCACCGCCGGAAACAGCCCGCCGACAAAACCAATCGCCAGGGCCCACTTCAGGCCGTTCCACAACAGCTGCGGCGTGACGCTGAATTCGAACGTCAGCTGGCCCACGCCGCCGGCCAGGGTGGACGCGGTATAGCCGTTGAACACCAGCCAGGCAACCAACCCGCCCAGCACGCCGCCGATGGCTGCCAGCAGCATGGTTTCCAGCATCACCGCCACTACTACAGGCAGGCCGCGAAAGCCGATGGCGCGCAGGGTGGCGATCTCGCGTGCCCGCGCGGCGACGGTGGCGAACATGGTGTTGAGCGCGCCGAACACCGCGCCGATGGCCATGATTGAACCAACCACGATCCCGATCACGCGCAGCACCCGGGTCATGCCTTCGGATTGGCGGGCGAAGTAATCCGCAGTGGTCTCCACGCTCACCTCCAGGCGCGGGTCGTCGTCGAGCGCGGTCTCGAACGCCGCGAACGCGCCCGGACCTGTCAGACGTGCGGTCATCGAATTACGGCTGCTGCCGCGCCGGTAGGTAGTGGCGACGATCCCCGCGTCGCCCCAGATTTCAGACTCCATCGCATCGCCCGATTCAAACACCCCCACCACCCGCCACAGGTCCGGGCCCAGGCGGATCTCGCTGCCCGGATCCAGGCCGGCGAACTGCTGGCGCGCGCCGCGTCCCACCACCAGCTCGCGACGACCGGATTCCAGCGCCCGGCCTTCGATGATGCGCATGGTCGGGCGCACCTGCCAGGCCATCGGGTCCACGCCGCGCAGCTGCACGCTGCCGTCTTCTGCGGCGGCGCCGCGGCGGGGCAGGCTGGCGGCCACCACCAGCTCGGCCGAAGCCAGCGGCATGTTGTCGGCATTGCGTGCGACCTGCGGCGCCTGGGCGATGGTGACCACGGTGTCGCGGGAGAGCACCGAAAGCACTTCCGCCCCGGACCCGCCGCGCAGCACGATGGCCGTGCCTTCGTCGCCGGTCGAGGCCACCGTCTGCCGATAGCCTTCGGCCATTGCCAGCAGTGCCACCAGTACCGCGACCACGCCGGCGATGCCGATCACCACCACCGAGGAAGCGCCCAGCCGCTGGGGCAGCGTGCTCACCCCCACCCGGGTGACCGAGCCGGCCTGGCGGCCGCTGCGGCTGCCCAGCATCCAGGCCGAAAACGCGATCGCCAGTGCCAGCAGCACCGGCCAGGACAGGGCGATCCACGCCACCAGGCCGACCAGCACCACGGCACCCAGTGCAAGACCCTGGAACATGGAACGGAGCTTCATCCCGGCCCTCCCTCAGCGCCCGGCCAGCGCATCGACGATGGACAGGCGCATGCCGCGCCAGGCCGGCAGCAGGCCGATCACCACCCCAATCACGACCATCAGCCCCAGCCCAAGAAGCCAGCTGTCCAGACCCACCGGCGGCAGGGTGATCATGCCGCCGCTGGCCTGGCCGACCGCGGGGCCGGCCAGCATCGCCAGCCCCAGGCCGGCTACGCCGCCGATCACTACCAGCAGCACCGATTCGGCCAGGATCATCAGCAGCACGCTGGTGCTGGTGAAGCCGAGTGTCTTCAGCACGCCGATCTCCGAGGTGCGCTCGCGCACGGCCTGGGCCATGGTGTTGCCGGTGAGCAGCAGCAGGGTGAAGAACACCGCGCCCATGATCGAGCCCACGATCAGGCCCACGTCGGCCATCTGCCGCACCTGCGAGGCCATCGCCGCCTGCTCGCTCATGCTGCGGGTTTCGTGACGCGAGTTGGCCGACAGGGCATCGATGTCGCGCGCGATCCGGTCCGACTGGTGCACATCATTCACCCGCGAGATGTACCAGCCCACGTCGCCACTGACGTAGGGCGTGGACTCCTCGAAATAGTCATAGCGCATCAGGATGACCATGTTGGCCAGCGGATAGTCGGCGCCGTCGGCTTCGCTGAGAATGCCGACCAGGTCGAACTCCCAGTTCATGCTGCCGTCGTTGTGGGGGTAGATCGATGACAGCAGCGGGATTCGGTCGCCCACTTTCCAGTCGTAGCGCGCTGCGGTTTCCTGGCCGACCAGGATCGCGGTGCGGGTGCGCGCGAACCCGTCGCGGGCTTCGCGCGAGGCCTGGTATTCGGGATAGAGGTCCAGATAGTTGCCGGCCACGGCGAAGGCAAAGATCTGGTTGCGCGGGCTCTGGTAGGTGGCCAGAAACCAGTTGGCCCAGCTGACGTCGGCCACCCCGTCCACCAGCGCGATGCGAGGGCGCAGCGCCAGCGGCAGGGTGTCCATGAACGACAGCCGCGAGCTGGTCTGCAGGCGTTGGGCGCCTTCAGCACTTTGGCCGATCTGCACGAACGCGGTACGGATGCCATCGAGCAGGCCGAACAGCAGGAACGCGGCCATGATCGAGGCCAGGGTCAGGAACGTGCGCGCCTTGCGCCGGAACAGGGCGGCCCAGATCAGGTGCATGTACTTCATGCCGGCGCCCCGGTCACATCGCGTGCGCGGGCTGCTCGACCAGCACGCCCTTGTCCAGATGCAGGGTGTGCGAGGCGTGTTCGGCGGCCTTGGGGTCGTGGGTGACCATCACGATGGTCTTGCCGTATTCGCGGTTGAGCTCCTGCAGCAGGCCGAGGATCTCCTCGGCTGACTGCCGGTCCAGGTCGCCGGTGGGCTCGTCGCAGATCAGCAGGGTCGGATCGGAGACGATGGCGCGGGCGATCGCCACCCGCTGCTGCTGGCCACCGGACAGCTCGTTGGGCTTGTGCCGGGTGCGGTCGGCCAGGTCCACCAGGGTCAGCGCGATCTCCGCGTTGCGCCTGCGCCGGGCAGCACTGAGGTTGGTCAACAGCAGCGGCAGCTCCACGTTCTTCAATGCGCTCAGCGCCGGCATCAGGTTGTAGAACTGGAAGATGTAGCCGACATGGCGGCTGCGCCAGGAGGCGAGTTGACCGGGGCCCATCCGGTCGATGCGTTCGCCGGCGACCTCGATCTCGCCGGCGGTGGGCGTGTCCAGTCCGCCGATCAGATTCAGCAGGGTGGATTTGCCGGATCCGGAGGGGCCCATCAGCGCGACGAAGTCGCCCTCGGCGATCTCCAGGTCCAGACCCTGGAGCACTTCGACGTTCTCCGGGCCGCGCTGGTAGGACTTGCCCAGGTTGCGGACCGAGACCAGCGGCGGCGGGGTGCCGGTCACTGCAGTACCTGCACCCGGTCGCCGTCCGCCAGGCCGGCAGGTGGATCAAGGACAACGCGGTCGCCGGCCGAGAGCCCGGAGTGGATTTCACGCTGCGCGCCAATGGTGTCGCCCAGTTCAAGCGTCTGCTGCTGCACGCGGCCTTCGGAATCGATGGTGAATGCCACCGTGGCGCCATCGCGTTCGGCCAGCGCTTCGGCGGGGATTCGCAGGCTTGGCGCTTCGCCGTCCTCCGGCTCGCGCGCCTGCTCGAGAAAGCTCACCGAAGCACCCATGTCCGGCACGATCCGCGCGTCCTTTTCCAGCAACGCGATGCGCACCTTCACCGTGGCCTTACCGCGGTCGGCGGTGGGAATGATGGCGATCACCTCGGCCGGGATCTTCCAGTCCGGGTAGGCATTGAGCGTGGCTTCCACCGGCATCTGCGGGCTCACCCGGCCGATGTAGGCCTCGCCCACGTCGACCTCGACTTCCAGCGAATCCATGTCCACCACCGTGCCGATGCCGGTGCGGGTGAAACCGCCGCCGGCCGACAGCGGCGAAACGATCTCGCCGGGCTGCGCGGCCTTGGCAATGACCACGCCGGCAAACGGCGCGCGCACGATGGTGTTGTCCACGCCGAGATCCGCGATGTGCAGTTGGTCGGCGGCCACATCGACCTGGCGCTGGGTGGAGGCAAGCTGGGCGCGCAGCGAATCGCGCTGGGCCACCGCCTGTTCGTACTGCGCACGGGAGACCAGCTGCTGATCCACCAGCGACAGCAGCCGTCCGGCGTTGGCCTCGGCTTCCTTGAGCTGTGCTTGAACGTTGGCCACCTGGGTCCGCGCGGCGGCGAGCTGCGCGGCGGACAGGCTGCGCTGGGCGTCGGCATCGATCGGGTCGAGGGTGGCCATCACCTGGCCTTCCTCCACGGCCATGCCTTCCTCGATCAGTACCTCGCGCACGCGGCCGGTGATCTTGGCCGACACCGTGGCCATGCGCCGCGCAACCACGTAGCCGCTGGCATCCAGCACCGATGCCGGGGCCGCACCGGCGCCGCTGGCGACCACCTCTGCCACCCGCACCTCGACCGGCGCACCGCGACCCAGCAGCGCCGATGCAACCAGTATCAACACCAGTGCGGCGACCACTGTCAGGACAATCCACCTCCATCGCCGTGATGGCGGCGGGGCAGGCGTGCGGTCGATGCGGAGTTCCCTGAGCAGGTCTGCTTTGGTGTTCATCGGCTCTGCCGTTGGTGCGGATGTCCCGAAGCTGGCCAGCCTAAACCCGGTGTCACGCGGAGTCACGTGACACCTGTCATCTCCGCTGGCTGACCGTTGCGACTGTTGCCGCCTGTTGCAGGCGCGGAAGATTGGCCCCATGGAAACGATCACCCACCACCACAACGCGCTTCCCCTGGCCCGGCTGCAGGCCGCCCGCAAACGGTACGGCGACGTCATTGCACTGGACGGCGTCGACCTGCAGGTACAGGCGGGCGAGGTTGTTTCGGTGCTTGGTGCCAACGGCGCCGGCAAGAGCACCGCGATCGGTTTGCTGCTGGGTTTGCTCCGGCCCGACGCCGGCGAAGCGGCGCTGTTCGACGGCCCGCCGGGGTCCATGCAGGCACGCAGGCGCACCGGGGTGATGCTGCAGGAGAGCGGGGTTCACGGTGACCTCAAAGTGCGGGAGCTGCTGCGCCTGACCTGCAGCTACTACCCGCAGCCGCGCAGCATCAACGATTGCGCGGCACTGGCCGGATTGGAGGGATTGCTTGATCGCCGCTACGACAAGCTGTCGGGAGGGCAGCAGCGCCGGGTCCAGTTTGCACTGGCTATCTGCGGTAACCCGCAGCTGCTGTTTCTGGACGAGCCCACTACCGGCCTGGATATCCAGGCGCGCCAGCAGCTGTGGCAGGCGGTGTGCGCGCTGGTTGCCGAAGGATGCGGTGTTCTGCTGACCACCCATTACCTGGAGGAGGCCGAGGTACTGTCCGACCGGGTGGTGGTGCTGGATCGCGGCCGGGTGGTGGCGGCGGGCAGCGTGGGCGAGATCCGCTCGCACGTTGCCCAGCGGCGCATCCGCTGTGTATCAACGCTTGATGCCGCGCAGGTGGCCGCCTGGCCACAGGTGCTGTCCGCCAGCCGTGACAACGACCGGCTGGAGATCGTGGCCGGCACCGCCGAGCCGGTGGTCCGACGCCTGCTCGAGGCTGATCCCACGCTGCATGACCTGGAAGTGCAGCGCGCCGGCCTCGCCGACGCCTTCATCCACCTTACCCGTGAACAGGAAGCCGCCTGATGGCCATCGTTGCCCGCCCACACGCTTTCTCGCCTTGGCGCTGCTACCTGCTGGAAGCCCGGTACGAGCTGCTGCGCCAGCTGCGCGAGCCGGCGTTCGTGCTGCCTACGCTGCTGTTTCCCACCGCGTTCTACCTGCTGTTCGGGGTCATGCTGTCGCGCAGCGCGGCCAATGCGGAGTACATGTTGGCCGGATACGGGGTGTTCGGGATCATGGGCGCGGCGCTGTTCGGCTTCGGCGCGGGGATTGCGAGTGAGCGTGAGCAAGGCCTGCTGCGGCTCAAGCGCGCGCTGCCGGCGCCGCCCGGTGCGTGGCTGCTGGCAAAGATGGCGGCGGCGATGGCCTTCGCGGCGGTGATTTCGATCCTGTTGGCGACGCTGGCGGCCACCCTGGGTGGCGTGGCGCTGGCGCCCTGGCAGTGGCTGGTGCTGCTTGCGATCAACGTGCTGGGCGTACTGCCGTTCTGCGCGATCGGGCTGTACATCGGCAGTCTGGTCGGGGCCAACGCGGCGGTGGCCGTGGTCAACATCCTGTTCCTGCCGATGGCGTTCCTGTCCGGGCTGTGGATGCCGCTGGCGGTGCTCCCGGATATCTTCACCCGCCTGGCACCGGTATGGCCGGCGTACCATCTGGGCCAGGCTGCGATGAAGGTCGTGGGCCACGATGCCGGCGGCAGCCTGTGGCTGCACCTGGGCGTACTGGGAGTGGTGACGGGCGTGTTCTTCATCCTTGCGCGGCGCCGGTTGGCGGCCGCGGTCTGAGTGTCCTGTCCAACAGTATCCCTGGAGAATCGAACCATGAAACGACTTCCGGAAATCCTGGCCTTCACGGCGCTGGCTGGAGTGCTTGGCCTGGCGGTGGCGCTGCAAGGGAACGCGGGTGACCGCACTGGCAGCGACACAAATGCAGCTTCCGAGGCGCCGGGCAACAGCTTCGCGATCCGCGATGCGCGGGTGTTTGACGGCGAAGGCGACATCGGCATTGCCACGGTGGTGGTGCGCGAGGGCCTGATTGAATCGGTGGGCGCGGACGTTGCCGTGCCCGAGGGACTGCCGGTGGTGGAAGGCGCTGGTCGCACCCTGCTGCCGGGTCTGATTGATGCCCACGTGCACGCCTGGGGCGACGCCCGGCGCGACGCGGTGCGCTTCGGTGTCACCACCGCGTTCGACATGCACGGCATGGTCGATCGCCTGCCGCAGCTTCGCCAGCAGCGCGAGTCCGTGACCGATACCGGCCAGGCCGACCTGTGGGCGTCCGGCTATGCGATCACCGCGCCGGGTGGACACGGCACCCAGTACGGATTCCCGCTGCCTGCGATCGACGCGGATACCAACGTGGAGGCCTTCATCGGCGAGCGGCTGGATGAGGGCGTCGACTTCATCAAGCTGATCGTGGAAGACATGAGTGCCTATCCGGGCGCGCCTTCGCTGCCGACGCTCACGCCGGAGCAGGTGACAGCAGTGATCGGCGCGGCCCACGCCGCGGATCGTCTTGCCGTGGTGCATGCTTCGACCCTGCGCGATTCGCGCCACGCGATCGAAGCCGGGGCCAACGGGCTGGTGCACATCTTTGCCGACCAGCCGGTTGACCAGGGCTTCATCGATGCCGCGCTGAAAGGCGATGCATTCGTGGTGCCGACGCTGGCGGTGCTGGCTTCGTTCGCTGCGGCGGGCGAGGGTGCCGCGCTGGCAGCGGATCCGCACCTTGGCCCGATGCTGACCGCTGAGCAGCGGGCGACACTGGGTACGGTGATCCCGGGGGTTCCCCCCAATGACCGGCTCGAACAGTCGCTTGCCAGCGTGCGCGCCCTGCATGCCGCGGGGGTCACCATCCTTGCCGGCACCGACGCCCCCAATCCCGGCACGGCGCATGGGGTGAGCATGCATGGTGAACTCGAGCTGCTGGTCCGTGCCGGTCTGGAGCCGACGCAGGCGCTGGCCGCCGCCACGGCGCTGCCGGCCAGGCACTTCGGGATCGGCGATCGCGGTCGCATCGTGCCCGGCATGCGCGCTGATCTGCTGCTGGTGGACGGCGATCCGCTGGCCGACATCACCGCCACCCGCGCGATCGTGGGGGTGTGGAAGAACGGCTATCGGATCGAGCGCGATCCTTCGGCCGGGGCACCTGCTGCGCAGGCGGCGCCGGATCAGACCCTGGTCAGCGATTTCGACGCTGGTTCTGTCAGCGCAGCGTTCGGAAGCTGGCAGCCCACCACGGACCAGATGGCGGGTGGCGCCTCGACGGTCGGGCACCGGCTGGTGGCAGACGGCGCCAACGGTTCGTCCGGCGCGCTGGAGGTCACCGGTGAGATCCGCCCGGGCTTCCCGTTCCCGTGGGCCGGGATGATGTTCTTCCCCGCGGCCGAGCCGATGCAGCCGGTGGACCTGTCCGCGCGCGGCGAGCTGGTGTTCCAGGTGCGCGGCGATGGCCGCAGCTACAACGCCATGCTGTTCTCCGGCCCGTCGGTGCAGGGCATGCCTGCCACGCTGACCTTCCAGGCCGGTCCGGAGTGGACCGAGGTGCGCCTGGCCCTGTCCGACTTTCCCGGGGCCGATCTCTCGCTGGTCCGCGGTATCGCCTTCACCGCCGGCCATCCGGCCGGGTCATTCGAATTCTTCCTCGATGACGTGGAGCTGCGCTGACCGATGGAGATGACCGGCACCTTGCTGCGCCGGCTGTCACCGGCTCCGGATTCGGCGATGGCCTGGGCCGTGCGCCAGGGCAGGTCGCCGTGGGCGGAAATGGTCCACCTGCTGTGGTCGGCCTGGGTGTTCACCACTCCCGCGTTCTCTCCGGGCGGCTACAGCGCCCGATGGTGGCTGCTGACCGCGATGTCGTATCCGCTGTTCGTGCTGCTGTACACGCGCGTGCTCGCCGCTCCGGCGCGCAGTGCCTGGCGCTATGCGGCGGCAATGATGTTGCTGTGCGTGGTGCTGCTGCCGTGGTATCCGTCGGGCATGTCGTACTTCGTGTTCGGCTGCGTCCTGTTGCACATGCACGGGCACCGGTCCGCCTGGGTGGCGATGGGGCAGGTGGTGCTGCTCGGGATCGGTTTTGTCGGTTACGCAATGCTGCTTGGCTATCCATGGCAGGCGGTAGTGTGGATGCCGGTGGTGACGCTGATCGTGGGCGCGGTGGTCCAGGTGGAGCGCATCAACGAACTCAAGGACGCGGCGCTCAAGCTGTCCCAGGAGGAGGTGCGGCGGCTGGCCGCGACCGCCGAGCGCGAGCGCATCGGCCGTGACCTGCATGACCTGCTCGGTCATACCCTGTCGATGGTGGCGCTGAAGTCGGATCTGGCCGCGCGGCTGGTCGAGCGTGATCCGGCTGCCGCGCGGCGCGAGATCGAGGAGGTGGCAAGCGGTGCCCGGCAGGCACTGGGCCAGGTGCGGCGCGCTGTCAGCGGCATCCGCGCGGCGCAGCTGGCGGGGGAGCTGGCATCAGCGCGGCTGCTGCTGGAGACCGACGGCGTGGAGTTCGGCTACGAGATCGGCGACGGCGGCGGCGACTCGGCGCTGCCGCCGGGCGTTGAATCGATCCTGGCACTGACGGTGCGCGAGGCGGTCACCAACATCCAGCGTCACGCGCGGGCCAGTGCGGCCAAGGTGAGCTTTGCGGTCGAGGGCAAGGAGGCTGTGCTGCTGGTCGAGGATGACGGCCGTGGCGGCACGATCACTCCCGGCAACGGCCTGGCCGGCATGCGCGAGCGGCTTGAGGCGGCCCACGGCAGCCTGCAGATCGCGTCCGGCGTCCACGGCGGCACCCGCATCGAGGCGCGACTGCCCCTGGCCGCAAACGATGACCCCGACCCCGCGCTGTAGGAGCGCGCCATGCGCGCGAAGCCGCGTGACGATTGGCGTGGACCGCAGCGTCGGATGCGACGCAGGGTCACCGCCCGCTTCTGGTAGCTTGCGCGCATGATCCGGATCCTGCTGGCCGAAGACCAGGCCATGGTGCGCGGCGCACTTTCTGCGCTGCTCGGCCTTGAGCCTGATATCGAAGTGCTGGGCGCCTGCGCTGACGGCGAGAGCGCCTGGCGCGAGCTGCAGCGGCTCAAGCCCGACCTGCTGGTCACCGATATCGAAATGCCCGGCCTGACCGGGCTGGAACTGGCCCAGCGGATTCAACGCCACGAGCTTCCGATCAAGGTGGTCATCGTCACCACCTTCGCGCGCTCCGGCTATCTGCGCCGGGCGCTGGACGCGGGCGTGTCCGGCTACCTGCTCAAGGATGCGCCGGCCGAGGAGTTGGCCGAGGCGCTGCGCAAAGTGCAAGGCGGTGCCCGCGCGATCGACCCGCAGCTGGCGCTGGAGGCCTGGTCGGAAGCCGACCCGCTCAGCGACCGCGAACGGCAGGTGCTGCGCCTGGCCGGTGAGGGGCGGTCAGCCGGCGAGATTGCCACGCAGCTGCATCTGTCGCAGGGCACGGTGCGCAACTATCTGTCCGAGGCGATCGGCAAGCTGGGCGTTGGCAATCGTATCGAGGCGTACCGGCTGGCCAGGCAGAAGGGCTGGCTGTAACCGGCAACGTGCCGGCTTACACTGCCGCCAGACCACAGGGGACAGACCATGAGCACCTTGAAAATACCCGCCAGCCTGCGTGCGATTGGCTGGATAGCGCTGTTCTGGAATATTGTCGGCGTGGTGATGTTCATCATGCAGACCGGCATCACCCCCGAACAGATTCAAGCCATGCCGCCGGGGCAGCGGCTGGTGTACGAAGCCATGCCTGATTGGCTGACGGTCGCCTACGCGGTGGCCGTGTTCGCCGGTGTCGCCGGCGCGTTCGGGCTGCTGCTTCGCAAGGCCTGGGCTGTGCCGGCATTCGCACTGTCGCTGCTCGCCGTGACCCTGCAGATGGTCGGTGTCTACGTGTTCACGCCGGCTTGGCAGGTTTCCGGCGCGGCCGGCCTGCCTATGGCGGTGCTGCTGATCGGAATCGCCCTGTCTCTGCTTTGGTATGCGCGACGGGCTGCGAATCGCGGCTGGATCAGCTGACCCGGCCCGGCCGCCGTCGGCCCGGGCGGGGACAGGTTAAACTGGGCGCCGGTCCATTTGATGCATTCCATTTGCCATGACAGCAGCCACCACATCTTCCGAACAGGCCAACGCCCGGCAGACCTATGAGGTCCGTCGCAGCGAACTGCCGCTGAGCTGCCCGCTGCCGTCCATGGCCGTGTGGAATTCGCATCCGCGCGTGTACCTGCCGATCGAGGACGACGGTGGCGAAACCAGCTGCCCGT
Organism: Luteimonas qiangzhengi; assembly: GCF_039548515.1. Taxonomy (NCBI): domain Bacteria; kingdom Pseudomonadati; phylum Pseudomonadota; class Gammaproteobacteria; order Lysobacterales; family Lysobacteraceae; genus Luteimonas; species Luteimonas qiangzhengi. Next base: position 130,504 of record NZ_JBCLVE010000010.1, read on the forward strand.
ACTGCAGCGCGCACTTCGTGCTGGTTGACTGAGACCGCGGCCGCAGGCACGCCACCCCCGTGTCCGCCCGAAAACGCCTGACGGTCGTCCAACTGCTGCCGGCGCTTGAGTCCGGCGGCGTCGAACGCTCCACCATCGAAATTGCCCAGGCCCTGGTGCGCGCCGGGCACCGTGCGCTGGTGGTATCGGCAGGCGGTCGCCTCGTGCCCGCGCTCGAGGCCGTGGGAGCGCAGCACCGCCAATTGGATATCGGCCGAAAATCACTGCTGACCCTGCGTCATGTCCCGGCGCTGCGACGGATGCTGGAGGACGCCGACGCCGACATCGTCCATGCGCGGTCCCGGCTGCCAGCCTGGCTGGGTTGGCGCGCGCTGCGCGGCCTGCCCGCACGACAGCGGCCGCGCTGGGTCACCACCGTCCACGGGCTCAACTCTCCCTCGCGCTACAGCGCGATCATGGCCAGCGGCGAGCGGGTGATCTGCGTATCGCAGACGGTGCGTGATTACGTGTGCCGCCACTATCCGCAGACCGACCGGGAGAAGCTGCGGGTGATTCCGCGCGGTATCGATCCGGCAGCCTTCCCACGGCGTCCGCACCCCGACCGCGACGCCCGGGCGGAAGTGGCGGCGGAGTTCCCGGCCCTGGCCGGTGATGGCCCGCTGTTGCTGCTGCCCGGGCGTGGCACGCGGCTGAAGGGGCATGCCGATGCGCTGGCGCTCCTGGCCAGGCTGCGGGCCGGCGGGATGGACGCGCGGCTGTGGATGCCGGGTCTGCGTGAGTCCGGGCGGGAGCGCTATCTGGCCGAGCTGGAACGCGAAGCCGTCGCCCAAGGCATTGCCGGTGCCGTGGCGATGACGCCGCCCACATCCGCGATTGCCCGCGCCTACGCTGCCAGCGACCTGGTGCTGCAACTCTCGCGCAAGCCGGAAGCGTTCGGGCGCACCGTGCTGGAGGCGCTGTCGGTGGGCCGTCCGGTGCTCGGCTGGGAGCATGGCGGTGTGGGCGAAGTGCTGCGCGAGCTGGCGCCGAACGGAGCGGTGGCCCCGTTCGACATCCAGGCCCTGGCCGCGCGTGCCCACACATTGCTCGCTATGCCACCCGACGCTGCGGGTACCATCCCGTATACCCTGTCCGCGATGCAGGACGCCACGCTTTCCGTGTATGACGAACTCTACGACCGCTGACCAGGCTGCGGCCGCGCCGGGATGGCGCTGGTCACCCCATTTCGTCCTTGCCTTCGTGGCCCTGTGGCCCGCGCCCGGCTATGCCGAAGGTGTGATGGTGCTGGGCGCGCTGGTGGCGATTTCCCGCCTGTTGATGGCGCGATTCGCCCAGGGCTCGGCGCTGTTGAGTCCGCAGGCCTGGGCGCTGACCAGCGTGCTGTTCTGCGCCTACTGGCTGCCTGAGCTGATCTCCGCGATCGGCGCGGTGGATGCTTCGCGATCCCTGCGCGAAGCGCTGGTGGACCTGCGCTACCTGCCGTTCCTGTGGCTGGTGGCATCGGCCGTGGCCAACGGTCGCGGCCGCAGGATCACCTTCGGTGGCCTGGCGGTGATCGTTGCGCTGTGGAGCGTGGACGGTCTGGTGGAAGCATTCTTCGGCACCAGCCCGCTGTTTTTCGGCATTGATGGTATCAAGCAGCTGCTCAGCGACCGGCCCATGTGTACGGCGGAGCAGGTGATGGCGGCCGACCGGCTGGGGGGGGTGCTGGGTCCATGCAACCTGAAGCTGGGCTTGGTGCTGGCCAGCCTGGCCCCATTCCTGCTGTTCCCGGTGGCCAAGCGGTTCGGCATCGGGGGCTGGATCGTGGCGGCCGTTGCGCTGGGGCTTGTGGTGCTGCTGGCCGGGGCGCGTGCCTCATGGATCACCTATGCGCTGGTCCTGGTCTTTTCCGGCTGGAACCTGCTGGGCTGGAAGCGGATGCTGGTGGTGTTTGCCGGCGGTGCGGCAACGCTTGCGGCCTTGGCGCTGGTGTCTCCGCAGGTGCAGGAGCGGGTGGAGCGCACCGCGCAGCTGGCGACCGCCGACGAGTCCGGGGTGGACCTGGCGCTGTCCGGGCGCGTGCGGATCTGGAGCGCGGCGCTGTGCATGGTCGGCCAGAGCCCGTTCAATGGCGTGGGCGTGCGCGGTTTCCGCGCCGCCTATCCGGATTGCGATCCTGATCCGGCCAATCCGCCGGCCTGGGGAGATGGGCCGGCCCTGCACGCGCACCAGATCGTGCTGGAGGTCCTCAGTGAGACCGGGATCATCGGCCTGCTGCTGTGGCTGGCCGGAGCGGCGCTGGCCTGGCGTGCGTGGCGCTATGCCGATCCCGATGCCCGCAACCGGGCACGCCCGGCCATGCTGGCGCTGGCGGTCACGGTATTCCCGCTCAACACCCACCTGGCGTTCTATTCGACGTTCTGGGGCGGGCTGACGTTGATGCTGGCGGCGCTGTATGCCGGCAGCCTGCTTGGCAGCGACGCGCCGGAGCCGACGCAGTAGGTCGGGGCTACGCCCCCCGACGCGAGGGATGCGTGATTGGCGGCGAACGCGGGAATGCGTGACTGGCGGGGCGTCGGGGGCGTAGCACCGACCTACGGGGCGTAAATGTCTTTGCCGTCCGGGCGGCGCTTGAAGCGGCGATGGATCCACAGGTACTGCGCCGGCGCCGCGCGGGCCATCTGTTCGATTCCGGCGATGATCCGGGCGGTGTCCGCGGTCGCGTCCCTGGAAGGGAAATCCTCCACCGGCTGCAGGCGTAGCGTGTAGCCGCCATCGCTGCGGCGCTCATGCTGGAACAGCAGCACCGCCGCTCCCGACATCCGCGCCAGCTGGTGGGTGGATGTCAGGCTGTGGGCCGGCTGACCGAAGAACGGCACGTACACCGCATCGCCGCGGCTGGGATCCTGGTCGGGTGCATACCAGAGCAGGCCGCCGCGCTTGAGATGGCGCAACGTGCCACGGACATCCTGCTTGGGAAACATGGCCGCCGCATAGCGCGCACGTCCGCGGCGCACCGCCCATTCCATTGCCGGCTGCGCGTGCGGTCGGTACATCCCCGCCAGCGGCACGTAATCGCACATCAGGCGCCCGCAGATCTCCAGGGTGGTGAAGTGGCCGGACACCACGATCACTCCGCGCCCCTGCGCGCGCGCGGCCTCCATATGCTCCAGCCCTTCAACCACCAGGCCGCGGCGCAGCGGTTCCACGGAGCCCCACCATGCGCGGGCGAATTCGAACAGCGCGATCCCCAGCGAAGCGAAGTGTTCGCGCACCAGGCGTTCGCGTGCGCTGGCGTCCAGCTCCGGAAAGCACAGCTCGAGATTGCGGGCCGCCACGGCGCGGCGGCTGCGCAGTGTCAGGCGCAGGGTTGCCCCGAGCGCCCGGCCGAGGGCGCGCTGCAGCGGCCATGGCAGCCGGGCCAGCGCGGCGGCCAGGCCGATGCCCAGCCAGGTGGGCCAGTGGCGGGGCGACAGCGGGGCGGAATGTGATGGGTCTTTGTTCGACATATGCCGATTGTAGGGCTCCATGCCTTTGATGAACGGCTATCCTTGGGCAATGCGCGAAACCATCGTTGAACGTCTGCTGCGCGCCCTGTATTCGGCCATGCTGTATGTGCTGGTGCCGGTGACGGTGTATCACCTGATCTGGCGCGGCTTTCGCCAGGCGGAATATTTCCAGCGCTGGGGCGAGCGCTACGCATCCTATTCGGACGAGCCACACCGGGCCACGCTGTGGGTGCACGCCGTATCGGTGGGTGAGGTCAATGCGGCCGCGCCGCTGGTGGACGCGCTGCTTGAGCTGCGCCCGGGCATGCGCCTGCTGGTGACCACCATCACTCCGACCGGTTCGGCGCGGGTGGGCAAGCTGTGGGGTGAACGGGTGGAGCACGTGTATCTGCCCTACGACCTGTCCGGGGCGGTGCACCGGTTTCTGGATCATTTCCAGCCGCAGCTGGGCCTGATCGTGGAAACCGAGCTGTGGCCGAACCTGCTGTTCTGCTGCCGCGATTACGGGGTGCCGCTGTACATCGTCAATGCGCGTCTGTCGGCGCGTTCGCTGCGCGGCTATCGGACGCTGCGTCCGCTGGTTTCGCGTGCGTTGCGCACGGTGCGCGTGATTGCCGCGCAGTCGGAGGAGGACGGGCGCCGCTTCCGTCGCCTTGGTGCGCTGGAGCATCAGGTGACCGTGACCGGCAATCTGAAATACGACATGGAGGTTGATCCCGGGCTCGCCGGATTCGCCCGCCAGTTCCGCCAGCGGGCCGGTGAGCGGCCGACCTGGATCGCCGCCAGTACCCATGTGGATGAGGAGGCCGCGGTGCTGGCCATCCACGCCCGGCTGAGCAAGCGCTGGCCGGACCTGCTGTTGCTGTGGGCGCCACGACATCCGGAGCGCTTCCGCGCGGTGACCCAGCTGGCCGTCGAAGCTGGAATGCGCACCGCCACCCGCACCCTCACCCGCGAGCCGGACGCCGCCGATGCGGTGTTCGTAATCGATACCCTGGGTGAGCTGACCAGCTTCTATGCCTGCGCGGACGTGGCGTTCGTCGGTGGCAGCCTGCAGGAAGTGGGGGGCCACAACCTGCTGGAACCGGCGTCCACCGGCACAGCGATCGTTACCGGTCCGCATCTGCACAACTTCGCCGACATTGCCCGTCGGCTCCGCGAGGTGGATGCGCTGTGCGTGGGCCGGGATGCCGAGGCGGTGGGTGCCGGGATCGAGCGGCTGCTGGAGGATCCACAGCAGCGCAGCCGGATGGCCGCGGCCGCCGCCCAGCTGGTGGAGGATGGGCGCGGGGCGGTGCAGCGCACGCTGGAAGTGGTCAAGGCGGACATGCCGCCAGTAGCTGGGCCACCAGTAGCAGGGCCGCCAGCCGCGGAGCAGGGCGGGCCCTGAGCAGGCCCGCCGGGGTACAGCGCCGGCTTATTCGACCGAGGACGGAAGCTGGGCTTGAGCGGACACGGTCAGCAGCGAGTTGATTTCCTGCAGATCGGAGATGTCCAGCGTGCCGGCAGCCTGGGCCAGCAGCAGCCGGCTCTGCAGGAAGCGGTAGCGGGCCAGGGCCAGGTCGCTTTCGGCGTTGAACAGGTTCTGCTGGTTGATCAGCACGTCCACCACGGTGCGGGTGCCGACTTCCAGGCCCACCTGCGATGCTTCATATGCGCTGCGCGCCGAGATCACCGCCTGGCGGCGCGCCTCGACTTCGCTCACGCCAGCCACCACCGCGTTATAGGCGGCGCGGGTGCTGCGCTCCAGCGCCCGGCGGGTCAGTTCCACGTTGTCCTGGGAAATGTCGCGGCGGGAGATCGCTTCGCGCACACCGGAGCGGATCGCGCCGCCGGCGAACAGCGGCACGGTCAGGTTCAGGCCCACACCGTAGCCTTCGTTTTCACTGTTGCGCGGCAGGCCCGGCACGTCCGGGTCGCCGAAATCACCCCAGCCGGCGCGGTTGCTGTAGTCGGCGCCCAGGGTGATCCGCGGCAGGTGCTGGGACTTTGCGGCAGTCACGCCGTGTGCGGCAGCGCGCGCGTCGTATTCGGCAGCCTGCAGGTTCGGGTTCTGGGCGAATGCGGTGGCAACCCACTCCTGCACCCCTCCATCGGTCGGCATTGACGGCTGGAAATCCTCCGGCAGCGCGCGCAGGTCGCGGACCGGCACGCCGGTGATCTCGGCCAGCGCCTGGTAGGCGTCTTCCAGCGCGTTCTGGGCCAGCAGCACGTTTGCGCGGGCGGTGTCGTACTGGGCGCGGGCTTCGTGCACGTCGGTGATCGGTGCCAGGCCCACTTCAAGGCGGCGGTCGGCGAAGTCGTACTGCTTCTGCAGCGCCTCTTCAGCGGCAACCGCGGCCGCGAGGGTTTCAATGGCCACCAGTACGTCGAAGTAGGCGGCCGAGGTGCGGGTGATCAGTTCGCTGTTGGCTGCGCTCAGGTCGAACCCGGCGGCGGTGTCCAGCTCGGTCTGCGCACGGTAGTTGGCGATCTGGCCCAGGTCGAACACGGTCTGCTGAAGGCCGACGCCCCAGCTGCGGCTGCGGCTGTCACCGGACTGGCCGGCCACGTAATTGCGGCCAATCGATGCACTGCCGCTGACCGATGGCAGCAGGTTGGCGCGGGCCTGGACGCGTCCTTCGCGGGCGATATCGCGGCTGGACTCGGAAATGGACAGCTGGCGGTCGCCGGTGCGGGCCATTTCATAGGTGGTCATCAGGTCCGCTGCCTGGGCGGCGGCCGGGAGCAGGGCGAGGGACAGGGCAAGGGCGAGGGGACGCAGCATGTAGAAATCCTTGGTGGGTTCCGGAGGGCCGTGCGGGGCGGGGGCCCAGGGTCGGTCCGCGGTTAAAGTTGGAACGCGGGCACCGGTTCAGCGCCTGCCAGATAGTCGAGTTCGGTATCAAACAACGATTCAGTGCGCGTCGCGTTGACATCATCGCCGTCACGATGGATCAGCACCGCTTCCATGACCGGGGCGTGGCCGTGGACGATGAACATGCGTCCACCCGGACGCAGCCACTGGATGAAGCGGGCGGGGATTTCAGAGACGGCCGCATTCACGCTGATCACATCAAAGCGCCGCTCGGTGTCCCAGCTGAAAGCGTCGGCGTTTACCACCGACACGTTGCTGGCACCACGGGCCAGCAGGCGCTGGCGGGCGGCGTCGGCCAGGGTGGCCTCGCGCTCCAGGCTCAGTACTTCGCGGGCCATCAGGCCCAGGCCGGCACTGACGTAGCCGCTGCCGGTGCCGATTTCCAGCACTTCTTCGCCGGCCTGCGGGCGCAGCGCCTGCAGCACACGTCCGGCCACCACCGGCTTGAGCATCCGCTGGCCATGGCCGAGCGGGATCTCAAGATCTCCGTAGGCCACCGTGCGGTAGGCTTCGGGTACAAAATCCTCGCGCGGCAGGGTGCCCAGCACCTCGAGCACGCGCGCATCCAGCACATCCCAGGGACGAACCTGCTGTTCGACCATGGCATCGCGGGCTTGGGCGTAATCAATCGTCATCTGTGGCGGTCTCGATCGCGGGGGAACGCAAGTTTACCTTTGAAGCGCCGAAGGCGCGCAGGAACATGTCCGCGCAGGCCTCAAGATGGGCGCGCTCCTGTTCGGCCCGGGTCATGTCCGGATCGTGGTGGCAGTCAAACACCATGCGCATGTGCAGTTCCCCGCGGACCAGCGCGAAAAACTGCGCCGAAGCGCGGGCAACATCGTCGATTTCCAGGTCGCCAGCCGAGATGCGGCGCCTCAGGAAATGGGCGAACTCTTTCTGCACCCGCCCGGGGCCGGCTTCCCAGAACAGTTCGGCCAGCCGCTTTTCCACCATCTGCGGAGAACACAGCAGGCGGTGGCCGGCCACCGCTTCGGGCGCGCTGATCATGGAGAAGAAGCTGCGGGCGATATCCAGCAGGCGATCGCGCACCGGCACTTCGGGCGCAGGTTCGAACACCGAGCCGGGCATCTGCTGCTCGCAATAGGCCTTGGCAGCCTCGGTGAACAGACTGTCCTTGTCGCCGAAATGGCTGTAGACGGTGAGCTTGGAGACCTCCGCCGCAGCGGCGATCTGGTCCATGCTCACGCCTTCGAAGCCGTGCAGCAGGAACAGCCGTTCAGCCGCCTCGAGAATGGCGGCGCGTTTGGCCAGGTCCTTGGGCCGCCCGGGGCTGGCGGTCGGCCGGGCGACGGCTTTCTTGGCGCTGGAAGGCATCATCACGGCCAATATGATACCTGTCAGTTCTGTAAATATGCTGAACCTGCAGGTTCACTAATGTGGTTGCCAGGGCGCAACTGTGCGTCAGTACCGCCCGGTCCCCGCATCTGTCACCCCGCTGCGGCGCGCGCGCTCCTGCCACAGTTCCCGGGCGTAAACGCGCAGATCGGGAATGGTGTCCAGCTCGTCCACGATCTCAAAGCCGAACACCGTTTCCACCACGTCCTCCAGGGTCACGATGCCCACCGCGGTGCCGTATTCGTCAACGACCAGCAGGATGTGGTGACCCTCGGCGATGAAGTGCCGGAACAAGCGGTCAACCGGCATCTTGTCCAGGGTGGAGGCGAGCGGACGGGCGAGATCGGCCAGCGTCGTGGGCGCAGGGTCGTCGCGGGTCTGGATATGGCGCATCAGCGCTTCGCTTTTGAGCACGAAGCCGGTGATGTCCGCCCGGTCATCGCCTTCGTAGACCGGAATGCGGGTGAAGGGTGACTCTTCCACCGCCGCCACGAATTCCTGCAGCGGCAGGGTCTGGGGCAGGGCGAACACCACCGTGCGCGGGGTCATGATGTCGCCGGCTTTCACCTCGTCCAGCTGCAGCACGTTGCGCAGCACGCGGCTTTCCCCCGGCAGCAGCTGCCCTGCATCCTCGCCCATGCGTGCCACCGTCAGCAGTTCATCACGATGCTTGGGCAGGGGGGCCGGGCGGCCGCGGGTGATAAGGCGGGTCAGCTGCTGGGAGAACCACACCAGCGGCGCCAGCCCCACCACCAGTGGGGGCAGCACCCGGGCCACGAACGGAGCCACGCCGACGGCGTAGCGGGCGCCGATGGTCTTGGGAATGATCTCGGTCAGGATCAGCACCGCCGCGGTCAGGGCGACGGCAAACAGGGCTTCGCTGCCGTAGCCGAACACCCGCGCATACTGCGCCCCGGCGCCGGCCGCGCCCATGGTGTGGGCCACCGTGTTGAGCGTGAGGATCGCGGCCAGCGGCCGGTCAACGTCCGCCTTCATTTCCCCGTAGACCTTGGCCCAGCGCTGGTTGCCTTCCTTGCCGGCCTCGATCTGGGTGGGGGTGATGGTCAGCAGCGAGGCCTCCAGGATCGAGCACAGGAAGGACACGCCCAGCGCCGCGGCAACGTAGATGATGAGCAGGGTCATGGGTGCGGGTTCCGCGAAGTGGGGGAAAGAAGCCGGGCGCCGTTGGCGGCAACGGGCGAGACCCAGGCCGAGGCGTCGAAACCGGCATCGATGAAGCCTGAGCGCATGGCCGGCGCCGCGGCTTCGGCTGCCGCGCGCGAATCAAACCAGGCAAACACCGCCGGCCCGGCGCCGGAAATGCTGGCGCCCAGCGCGCCGCCCTCCAGCGCGGCCGCTTTCACCCGGTCAAAGCCCGGAATCAGCGCGGCGCGGCGCGGCTCCACCAGCACGTCATGCAGGCCGGCCCGGATCAGCGCGGCATCCGCGCGCTCCAGCCCCAGCAGCAGCTGGGCCAGGTGCGCGCAGTGGGCAACGATGGTGCCAAGGGGGTACGGATCGGCCAGCACCTCGCGGGCGCGGCGGGTTTCCAGCACCTGATCGGGATGCACCAGCACGCAGTGCAGCCAGTCGGGCGCAGTCAGGCGGATCATGCGCTCGGTGGTGGCCAACACCACGCCGCCCAGCAGCATCGGTGCCACGTTGTCGCCCTGACGGCTGTTGCTGGCAACCGACTCGCCGTCCAGCGCGAATGGATACAGGGCCTCGCGTTCGAGCGGCACGTCCAGCAGTGCGTTGGCGGCAACCAGCGCGGCCACGCAGGAAGCGGCTGAGCCGCCCATGCCGGAGCCAAGCGGGATCCCCTTTTCCAGCTCCACTTCAAACCCGAACGGCAGGGCCAACGCCTCACGCAGTGCGATCAGGGCGCTTCCCGCCGTGTTGGCGCGCGCTTGCAGCGGGATCGCTTCTGTTCCGCGGACCCGGCCGGTAACGCGGGTCACGCGTACGAGCGGCTCCTTCAGCAGACTGACCGTAGCGATGTCCCCGGGCCCCTCAATCACGTGGCCGAGCAGGTCGAAGCCCACCCCGATGTTGCCGACGCTGGCTGGGGCGAATGCGGTGGCGACACGGGAGGCGTGGGCATGCATGGGCGAAGATCATAGCGGCCCGCTGGTCCACACCGCGGCTTCATGCTCCAATGGCCGTGAAGCGGGGGTACCGCGCGCTGTTGGCGCGGTTGAGACAGACCCTTCGAACCTGATCCGGTTAATACCGGCGTAGGGAAGCTTCGCAGATGTGCCGTATCGCCCGTGGCTTGCCGCGGGCGCTGTGTGCGCAGCATGCGCCGCCGCTTCGTCCCCTCCATTCCAGGACGATGCCGATGAACGCAAGCACCATTCCCACCCTGTTGCAGCAGGCTGGAGAACTCTCCGGATCCGTCACCCGCCCGATTCCGGGATCGCAGAAAACCCACGTGCAGGGTTCGCGCCCGGACCTGCGCGTGCCGATGCGCGAGATCGCGCTGACCCCGACGCCTACCCTGTTTGGCGGCGAGGACAATCCTCCGTTGACCGTCTACGACACCTCGGGTCCCTATACCGACCCTGCCGCGACGATCGATCTCGCCCGGGGCCTTGCCCCGCTGCGCGCGCGCTGGATCGAGGAGCGCGGCGACACCGGGGTGCTGCCGGGGGTGAGTTCACGGTTCGGTCGTGACCGCGAGACGGATGTCCGGCTCGACTCCGTGCGCTTCCCCAGCCGCCGCCCGCCGCGCCGTGCGCTGGCCGGCGGCAACGTCACCCAGATGCACTACGCCCGTCGCGGCATCGTCACCCCGGAGATGGAGTTCGTGGCGATCCGCGAGAACCAGCGGCTGGAAGCAATGCGCGATGCCGGACTGCTGGCGCAGCATCCCGGCGAATCGTTCGGGGCCGCGATCCCCAGGGCCGTCACTGCGGAATTCGTGCGCGACGAGATCGCCCGCGGCCGCGCGATCCTGCCCTGCAACATCAACCACCCCGAAAGCGAGCCGATGATCATCGGCCGCAACTTCCTGACCAAGGTCAACGCCAACATCGGCAACAGCGCGGTGAGCTCCGGCATTGCCGAAGAAGTGGAAAAGCTGGTGTGGGCGATCCGCTGGGGCGCGGACAACGTGATGGACCTGAGCACCGGCAAGCACATCCATGAAACCCGCGAATGGATCATCCGCAACTCGCCGGTGCCGATCGGGACCGTGCCGATCTACCAGGCGCTTGAAAAGGTGGACGGCCGGGCCGAGGAGCTGACATGGGACATCTTCCGCGACACCCTCATCGAGCAGGCCGAGCAGGGCGTGGATTATTTCACCATCCACGCCGGCGTGCGTCTGGCCCATGTGCCGCTGACTGCCAAACGCGTGACCGGCATTGTCAGCCGCGGCGGCTCGATCATGGCCAAGTGGTGCCTGGCCCATCACCGCGAGAGCTTCCTCTACGAGCACTTCGAGGACATCTGCGAAATCATGAAGACCTACGACGTGGCCTTCAGCCTCGGCGACGGACTGCGCCCGGGCTCGATCGCCGATGCCAACGACGCGGCGCAGTTCGCCGAGCTGGACACCCTGGGCGAGCTGACGAAGATCGCCTGGAAGCACGATGTGCAGACCATGATCGAAGGGCCCGGTCACGTGCCCATGCAGCTGATCAAGGAGAACGTGGATCGCCAGCTGGCGGTATGCGGCGAGGCGCCGTTCTACACCCTGGGGCCGCTGACCACCGACATCGCGCCCGGCTACGACCACATCACCAGCGCCATCGGCGCGGCCATGATCGGCTGGTTCGGCACCGCCATGCTTTGCTACGTGACGCCCAAGGAGCACCTGGGCCTGCCCAACCGCGAGGACGTGCGCGACGGGATCATGGCCTACCGGATCGCCGCCCACGCCGCGGACCTGGCCAAGGGCCACCCGGGCGCGCAGGTGCGCGACAACGCGCTGAGCAAGGCGCGCTTCGAGTTCCGCTGGCAGGACCAGTTCCACCTCGGCCTGGACCCGGAAAAGGCCCAGTCGATGCACGATGAAACCATGCCCAAAGAGGCGCACAAGCTGGCCCACTTCTGTTCCATGTGCGGACCACACTTCTGCAGCATGAAGATCACCCAGGACGTGCGCGAATATGCCGCGGGCCGGCAGATGGAGGGCAGCCAAGCGCTGGAAGCCGGGCTGGCGGAGAAGGCGGAGCAGTTCCGGGCCGCCGGGGGACAGCTCTACCAGCGTGAATGAATGCTTCATGCGGCCGTTGCGTCGCTTCGACGCCGCCGGGAGTATATGGATGACCAGAGGGCGTGCCCGGCACGCCCCTGGCACCCCCCCCCCGGCATCCTCTTACTGGAGATCCGCCATGCATGCCCTCCGCCACTACACAGCTTCCGGCATCGCCTGGGTCGCAGCCCTGTGTGCGGTGCTGATGCTCGCCGGCTGCGCCACCGGCCCGCGCATCAGCACCGAGGCCGACCCGCACGCCGACTTCTCCTCCTACCGCACCTGGGCGTTCTACGAGCCGCTGGCCGTGGAAGCCTATGGCTATGAAACCGCGACCAGCGAGATCGTCAAACGCACGGTCGAGCGCGAGATGCAGGCGCGCGGTTACGTTCTTGATCAGGACAATCCCGACCTGCGGGTCAATGTCAACGCCTACATGCAGCGGCGGACTGACGTCAGTTCGATTCCCACGGTGGATTACTCCTACTACTACAACTACCGCGCACGGCGTTATGTGGCGGTGCCGTACTGGCACGACCGCACCCACGTCAGCCGCTACACCGAGGGCACCATGAACGTGGACCTGGTGGATGCCGCCCAGAACCGGCTGGTGTGGGAAGGAATTGCGGTGGGCAGGGTTGCCAATATGAATGCTGAAAACCGCGAGGCGCGAATCAGCCAGGCGATCGCCGAGATCTTTGTCCGCTACCCGCATCGTGCGGGGATGACCGCGCCGGCGATGTAGGCGCGGCGCGGCTGCGCCCCGGGACTATCTCCCGGGGCGATCCGGAGGTGATCCCAAGGTCAGGGGTGCAGCTGCCGCTGGACGGTGGTCAGCCAGTCACGCCAGCCGCCATCGCCGCGCGATTCGTCGCGGGTCGGGTCGTATTCGCAGCCCAGGGCGCGCACTGCTGCGCCCAGTGCCGCGTCGTCCAAGTCGCGCGCCAGCAGACGGTCCAGCTCATCGCGGGCACGGGCGATGTATTCAGCGTCTTCGCCGTCGCGCCAGGCATCCACGACGGCGTCGGCGCTGTCGTGCTCAACCGACCAGTCCTGGTGGAAGTACGCGGAAAACAGATTCTGCAGCGTAGGGAAGTCGCTCATGCTTGATCATCCAGCCGGTCAGGGTGCGGAAGGGTATCCGGTGATGATTCTATAGCCGGTGTCGAGTCGATCCGAGCGCTCAAGCACTACCTTGACCGAGAACACGTCCTCGGCCTGGTTCTGGCCCCGGGCCACTGAAATGCCGGTGGTGGCATCAAAGCTTGCATCCACTACCAGACGGTTGCCGCCCTTGCCGTCCAGCCAGGCATCGATCGCCCCGGAATGCTCATCCAGGGTCTGGGCCACGAAGTATTCCGCCTCGGGCAGGTCGCGGAAGCTGGAGGCGGCGCTGATGTTGTCATTGCGCACCCGGTCCACCAGCCACTGCTCACTCTTGCCCACGTGACGGTCGATCAGATGGCCGCCGGCGTCTTCATGCGCCTGCAGGCCGCCGCCGGGGACCTGGATGCCGGTGTCGGTATCCGTGCCTTCCAGGTGGGCATCAAGCAGGGTCAGGGTGTCCGCGACCGCGTCGCGCCCGGTGCGCGGCAGGTCGCTGGTGTCCAGCCCGGCCAGCGCGTCACGGATGACGGTCAGGGCAGGGTCGAGGCGCTCGGCCAGGAACGGGGTCTGGCTTGCCAGGCCCACCGCGGCCTGGGTCTGGTCGAGGAATTCACCCAGCGCGCCCTGCGATACCAGGTCGGCCAGGTGTCCGGCCAGATCCGGTCCGGCGCTTGCGGCTTGCAGCGCAAACGAGTGGGCGTCGAGGCGGGAATTGGAGAGTACGGACGCCGCATCCATTGAGGGGTGCGGCAAAGAGGCATTGATGGGGTTCATGGCAGGCCGACATCAGCGGGGGATGGCGCCAAGGTTAGGGCGCCATCTCCGCGAGGCCTATCTGGTGCCGACCCTAGGGGCTCAGTCGACCTGGTAGCGCTGCATGGCGTCCACCAGCAGGCGTTTGGCTTCCTCGGCGTCGCCCCAGCCTTCCAGCTTGACCCACTTTTCTTCTTCCAGGTCCTTGTAGTGCTGGAAGAAGTGGCCGATCCGCTCCAGCCAGTGGGGGGAGACGTGGTTGATGTCGGTCACGTGGCCGTAGCCGGCGAACACCTTGGGCACCGGAACCGCCAGCAGCTTCTCGTCGGCGCCAGCCTCGTCCGACATCTTCAGCACTCCTACCGGGCGGCAGCGGATCACCGAACCGGGAACCAGCGGCAGCGGCAGGATCACCATCACGTCGGCCGGGTCGCCGTCGCCGCAGATGGTGTTGGGCACGTAGCCGTAGTTGCACGGGTAGCGCATCGGCGTGGACAGCACGCGGTCGACGAAGATCGCGCCACTGTCCTTGTCGACTTCGTACTTCACCGGCTCCGAGTCCTTGGGGATCTCGATGACGACGTTGATTTCATCCGGCGGATTGGTGCCGGTCGGGATCAGGTGCAGGGGGGCCATAGGAGGTCTCCGGCATGCGCGGGGCCGCGCACTTGGGTTGGAAAGGGCGCCTATTTTAGCGGGTTTCTGCTGCGACGCAGCACGTGCCTGCGGATGCAGTATTCCGTAGGCCATTCGACCCCTCGGGAAAACCCCATCTGGGGAACGCCCCAGCTTGGCGATGTCCATACGCATGCGTATCTCTATGCCCACTCAGTCAACGACCAGAGGCACACGTCATGTCGATCCAGCTTGATTCGTCCATTCCACACCAGGCCGCCCAGACCAGCCAGAGCAGCGTCTGGGAGCAGCCGCTGGACAGCGCTGCCCGCATCGACAGGCGCGAGCTGGAGAATTCGCCGACCCATCCGTCCGCCGGTCCGCGTCCGGTGGATACCGCCGCGACCCGCGTGGATGGCAACGCAACCAACGAGGGAACCCGCACCCAGGAGTCCACCGTTGACGGCAAGCCGGTGCTGATCGACCAGCTGCACGAGTCGCCGGGCGTGTCGATCACCCGTGAGCGCACTGCGGTCGAGCAGGGCGGGCAGTACTACGTGGCCGATGACCAGCTGGTGTTCACCACCGGTAACAACAACGACCGCGTCCAGGTGACCCAGAGCGCGAACGGCGGCGTCAACTTCGACGTCAACGGCGAGACCTACGAGGTTGACCTGGCCCGCGGCCAGGAGATCACCATCCGCGCCGGCGAGGGCGATGACACCATCGAGATCGCCGAGGGCGTTACCGTGAATTTCGTAATCGAGGGCGGCTCGGGCGAGAACACCATCTCCGCGCTGGGCAGCGGTGACGATCGCATCTTCGGTGGCTCCGGCAACGACGCCATCACTCTGGGCCAGGGCAACAACTATGTGTACGGCGGTGCCGGCGACGACACCATCTCGGTGCTGGGCGAAGGCCGCAATGTGCTCTACGGTGGTGAAGGCAACGACACCATCAGCGGCGGCCAGGGCATCGACTACATCGATGGTGGCGCCGGTGACGACCGGATCGACGGCGTGGCCGGCCAGAACATCCTGGTGGGCGGGCTGGGCAACAACATCATCAACAGTGGCATCGGTGATTCGCGCGTGTACGCCGGTGACAGCAGCACCGTGGTCAACAACGGCGGCCAGGACGTGATCTACGCGGCCGAATCGATCTCCGACCGCATCAGTGCCGAGAACGGTGCCAGCAACACCGTGGTCAACGTGGCGCTTGATCCCGCGCTGGGCCAGAGCCTGACCATCGAGGGTTCGGAGGAGTTTGTCAGCCGCGTGCAGGCCGATATCGAGATGCTGCGCACCTCGCCCCATGGACAGCAGATGCTGGCCGAGTTCGATGCGGCCGCCGCGGACAAGGGCAACACCGTGACCATCCGCGAGCTGCAGAACGAGCAGAACGGCTACGCCAGCATGATCCCGAGCTACATCAGCAACGGCCAGGCGGGCGGCGGTGCGGACGTGACGATTTCCTACAACCCGGGATTCTTCGTGGAGGGCCTGCCGGCGCCGTCGGTGATCCTGTATCACGAGATGTCGCACGCCTTCAACGGCGTGACCGGCACTTTCATGCCGGGCGAGTATGACGGCGGTGAACAGGGCCGCAGCCATCCCGACTACGGGCTGGTGAACGTGGAGCGTCAGGCGGTGGGTCTGCCGAGCAGCCATCCGGAGTTCGACTACGGCAACGGCCGGGTGACCAGTTCCAACCCGTACGAGCTGACCGAGAACGGCATCCGTGAAGAAATGGGGCTGGATCTGCGCCCGAGCTACATGAGCCCCTGATAAGCCTGATAAGGACGATCCCATGTCACTGAACCTTGATTCCGCAATCAACGCATCCTCCCTCGCCCAGGCCAACCAGCAGTACTGGGACAGCCCGCTGGCCGGCGGGGAGAAATTCGCCGAAGCGCCCTTGCGCAGCGATATGGGCGCCCCCGTTGAAGCGTCCGTTGACAGTGCCATGGACGGTGCCGTCACCATCTCCGGCAACGACACCGGCACCAGCCTGCCAAACAAGACCACCCCGGACGCCAAGACGATCCGCAACGCCGAGCTGCACCAGGGCGAGCAGGCCAGCGTGACCCGCGAGCAGACCATGAGCAACTGGGGGATCAGCAGTGACCAGGTGGTCTTCACCACCACCGGTCAGGGCGATGCCCACGTGCAGATCAGCCAGCGCGATGACGGCACCCTGGACATCGATGTCAACGGTGAGGTGTACGAAGTGCGCCTGAACCAGAATCAGGAGCTGACCATCCGCACCGGTGCGGGCAACGACACCATCGAGGCCTCGCCCAACGTGACCGTGAACATGGTGGTGGATGCCGGCGCAGGCGACGACCACATCGTCACTGGCATGGGCGACGACCGCATCCAGGCCGGCGACGGCAACGACTTCATCCAGACCATTGGCGGGCGCAACGACATCGACGCCGGCGCGGGTGATGACGTCATCCACGGCGGCGACGGCGCCAACGTGATCTACGGTGGCCGCGGCAACGACGAGATCCACGCCGGCGGCGGCTTCAACTACATCGATGGCGGCGCCGGGGACGATGTGATCCACGGTGGCAACGCGCAGAACATCATTTCCGCCGGGTCCGGCAATGACCAGGTCAATCTTGGCAGCGGCCAGAACACCGTCTACACCGGTGACGGCCGCACCGCACTGGAGGGGGCGGATGGCGACGACATGGTCTACTCCACCGTCAACGATCTCATCAGCGCCAGCGGCACGGCTGCTCCCACGGTGGTGAACGTGGAGATCGATCCGGAGCTTGGACGCAGCATCCAGATCACCGGCTCGGACGCCTTCCAGCAGCGGATGGAAGCGGAGATGGACTTCCTGCGTGCGTCCCCGGCCGGGCAGCAGATGCTGGCCGAGCTTGATGCCGCCGCAGAGAAGGGCAACGTGGTGACCATCCGCGAAATGGCCAATGAGCAGAACGGCACCGCGATGACCGAGAACCGTCGCGCCGCCGAGATCTCCAATGGCCAGGCCGGCGCGGGCTCCAACGTGCTGGTCAGCTACAACCCGTCCTTCCACATGGATCGCTTCCCGGCATCCAACGTGGTGCTGTTCCACGAGCTGTCGCATGCCTACAACGGGGTGACCGGCACCTTCCAGCCGGGCACCTACCAGGGTGCAGGCCCCGACTCGGGCCGGGTCTCGAACGCCGAGCGCCAGGCGGTAGGCTTGGAGACCTCGGGCCAGCCGTTTGATTTCGACGGCGATCCCAGCACCCCGCCCACCACCCACAACCCGATGCACCTGACGGAGAACGGTATCCGTCGGGAAATGGGGCTGCCTGACCGCCCCAGCTACAGCCAGTAACCGGCTGCCTTTGGCAGCGGTTGCTATCTCCAGGGAAGGAGAAGGCGGGCAGCCTGCTTCACGGCAGGCTGCCCGCCACACTTTATGCTCCATCCACCGGTCCAGGCCCCAGAGGTGACGCCGCATGACATCCAGCTTTCCCCGCGCCGCAACCCTGCAGGGCCTGATTGCCCTGGCGCTGGCCACGATGACGGGCGCCGCGTGCACGCACGCCCCGGCCTCCGCCGGTTACGATCAGACCCCACAGGCAATGGAGACAGCAGCAATGTCGAATGCGGGCGCAAGCACCACCGTGGACGGACAGGGCGTACAGGTGGAGACCTCGTTCGAGGCGCCCGCGGGCGGTCCGCTGACGGTGCGCTACCGGGTGCACAACAGTGGTGATGTCGACCTGGCCGTGTTCGACCGCGGCAATCGCCATGCGGTGCTGACGAAGCGGATGCAGGCGGGTGACGTCGGCGAGCCGGTGTTCCAGGAAGCCGATGGCGGGTTGACCCTGAGCCACAAGGTGCTGCCGCTGCCCGAGCCCAGCCCCACCCTGCCGCCGGTGCCGCTGGCGGCGCGGCTGGCGCCGGGAGCTTCGCTGGAGGGCACGTTCAACTTCGCCCCGCTGGTGGGCGGCCAGCCCGACCGGGTGCGCTGGTGCCTGGGCGTGGCGCCGTTCGAGGAGGAGCTGTTCCGTTCGCCGGATCAGGGCGGTGCGGTGGAGGTGTGGCAGGCTTCGTTCTCGCTGGCCGACAGCCAGCAGCTGGTGTGCACGCCGTGGTTCGATACTGCCCGGGGCGCGTTCGAGGAATAAAGCGCGGGTACGCCAGGATCAATGAAAAACGGCGGCCATTGGCCGCCGTTTCTGTTCCAGACCCCGCCTATGCGGCGGGCCACGCCCTCAGAGCAGCGGCACCATCAGCAGCGCCACGATGTTGATGATCTTGATCAGCGGGTTGATCGCCGGTCCGGCGGTGTCCTTGTAGGGATCACCGACGGTGTCACCGGTGACCGCGGCCTTGTGGGCCTCGCTGCCCTTGCCGCCGTGGTGACCGTCCTCGATATGCTTCTTGGCGTTGTCCCACGCCCCGCCGCCGGCGGTCATCGAGATCGCCACGAACACGCCGGTGACGATGGTGCCGATCAGCAGCCCGCCCAGCGCCTGCGGACCAAGCAACAGCCCGACCACGATCGGCACGGCTACCGGGAGCAGTGACGGGATGATCATTTCCTTGATCGCCGATCTGGTCAGCATGTCCACCGCGCGGCCGTAGTCCGGCTTGGCGGTGCCCTGCATGATTCCGGGGATCTCGCGGAACTGGCGCCGCACCTCTTCCACCACCGAGCCCGCGGCGCGGCCCACGGCTTCCATCGCCATCGCCCCGAACAGGTACGGAATCAGACCGCCGATCAGCAGGCCGATGATCACCATGTGGTTGGACAGGTCGAACGTGGTCTCCACGCCCAGATGGGTTTCAAGGTTGTGGGTGTAGTCGGAAAACAGCACCAGCGCCGCCAGTGCGGCCGAGCCGATCGCGTAGCCCTTGGTGACCGCTTTGGTGGTGTTGCCAACCGCGTCCAGCGGGTCGGTGACCTCGCGCACTTCCGGCGGCATGTCCGCCATCTCGGCGATGCCGCCGGCGTTGTCGGTGATCGGACCGTAGGCATCCAGGGCCACGATCATGCCGGTCATCGACAGCATCGCGGTGGCGGCGATGGCGATGCCGTACAGACCACCGAGTTCAAAGCAGGCCCAGATCGCGATGCACACCGCGATCACCGGCAGCGCCGTGGCCTTCATCGAGATCCCGAGGCCGGCGATGATGTTGGTGCCGTGGCCGGTGGTGGATGCGGCCGCGATGTGCTGCACCGGCTTGTACTGGGTGCCGGTGTAGTACTCGGTGACCCATACGATCGCTCCGGTCAGCACCAGGCCGATGATGGCGCAGGCGAAGATGTTCATCGCCCCATACACGTTGTCAGCCATCAGCGACGTGGTGATTGGGAAGAAGGCCACCGCGGCCAGCACGCCCGACACGATCACGCCCTTGTACAGCGCGCCCATGATCGAGCCGCCTGGCTTCACCTTGACGAACATCGTGCCGATGATCGAGGCGATGATCGACACGCCGCCCAGTACCAGCGGGTACAGCACGCCGTTGCTGCCGACTTCACCCACCATCAAAAAGCCCAGCAGCATGGTGGCGATCACGGTGACCGCGTAGGTCTCGAACAGGTCGGCGGCCATGCCCGCGCAGTCGCCGACGTTGTCGCCCACGTTGTCGGCGATCACCGCCGGGTTGCGCGGGTCGTCTTCCGGAATGCCGGCCTCGACCTTGCCCACCAGGTCCGCGCCCACGTCGGCGCCCTTGGTGAAGATGCCGCCGCCCAGGCGGGCGAAGATGGAGATCAGCGAGGAGCCGAAGGCCAGGCCCAGCAGCGCGTGCAGCACGTCCTCGGTGGGCATGCCCATGAAGTTGAGCACCGCCCAGTAGCCGGCCACGCCCAGCAGGCCCAGCCCGACCACCAGCATGCCGGTGATGGCGCCGCCCTTGAAGGCCACGTCCATGGCGGCACTGATGCCGTTGCGGGCGGCCTCGGCGGTGCGCACGTTGGCGCGCACCGATACGTTCATGCCGATATAGCCGGCCGCGCCGGACAGTACCGCGCCCACCAGAAAGCCGATGGCCGTGGGCCAGTTCAAAAACAAGCCGACCAGTACGAACAGCACCACGCCGACAATCGAGATGGTCAGGTATTGCCGGTTCAAATACGCGCGTGCGCCTTCCTGGATCGCCCCCGCGATCTCCTGCATGCGTTCGTTGCCGGCCGGTTGCCGGTTGATCCACTGCGCCGCAATGACGCCATAGACAATCGCGATGATGGCGCATCCCAGCGCCAGCCAAAGACCATATAGCTCGAGCATGAAACCCCTCCCAGAGTGATGCATCGAAAGTGCGCCGGATAATCGGCAGCCTGCCGACTATGGCACACGGTCCAGGGTGCGCCAATGCCACAAACCCACGGCGGAAACAAGGGGTGGCAGGACATCCACGCCGGCGCCGGGGTGCGGAAATCCATGAGCACGAGCGTGAGTACGAGCGGGGAGTGCTGATATAAGGAATTCCCCCCGCCACACGCATACCGATGAAACTTGCCATCCTGTCGCGCAACAGCCGGCTGTACTCCACCCGGCGCCTGGTCGAGGCCGCGCGCGTGCGTGGACACAGCGTGCGGGTGCTGGATCCTTTGCGGTGCTATATGCGGATCGCCCGCGAAGGCTTCGCCATGCATTACAAGGGCAAGCCGCTGACCGGTTACGACGCGGTGATCCCGCGCATCGGCACGTCCATTTCCCGCTATGGCAATGCGGTCCTGCACCAGCTTGAGCTCATGGGGTGCCACACGCCCAACCCTTCGGCGGCGATCGTGCGGGCGCGCGACAAGCTGCGCTGTCACCAGCTGCTGGCCGCGGAAGGTATCGACATGCCCGCGACGGTGTTTGGCGACAACCCCGACGACACCGCCGACCTGCTGTCGATGCTCGGTCCGGCGCCCCACGTGATCAAGCTCAATGAAGGCGCCCAGGGTTCAGGAGTGATGCTGACCGAGAAGCTGTCTTCCTCACGCAGCGTGGTGGAAGCGCTGCGCGGCCTGCACGCCACCTTCCTGGTGCAGGAGTACGTGGCTGAATCGCAGGGCCGGGACCTGCGCTGTCTGGTGGTGGGCGATCGGGTGGTTGCAGCGATGCAGCGCGAGGCGCCGGAAGGGGACTTTCGCGCCAACCTGCATCGTGGCGGCAGCGGCAGCCATGCCGAGCCCACGGCCGATGAGCTGGAGCTGGCGGTGCGTGCGGCCCGGGTGCTTGGCCTCGGCGTGGCCGGGGTGGATCTGGTCCATTCCGGGCGCGGCCCGCTGGTGCTGGAGGTCAACGCCTCACCCGGGCTGGAAGGCGTTGAAACAGTGTCCGGGACGGACATTGCCGGGGCCATCATCGATCACATCCACGCCGGGGTCGGCGAGCGGCCCAGACGGTCGCGACGTGCCCGTGTTTAACAAGCTTCTACCCACAACTTAACCGGCGTTTAATTGCTGCGGGCGTAGGGTGATCCCACCGCAGAGAAGCTCTCTCCTTGATCAGGTTGCGGCACATGGGATGGTTGATCTCTTGGCCCGGGCATCGCCCGGGTCTTTTGTGTCCGCTCCCCAAATCCATGACACGCGGCTTTAGCACGCGGCTTTACTTGGGGATGTGCCAGAATCCGGGGTCGTTTACCGATATGGATCACCGTCGATGCGCATACTCGTCATAGAGGACAATCAGGATATCGCTGCCAATCTGGGCGATTATCTTGAAGACAAGGGTCATACCGTCGACTTCGCCGCCGATGGGGTGACCGGCCTGCATCTTGCGGTAGTGCACGATTTCGATGCCATCGTGCTTGATCTGAACCTGCCGGGCATGGACGGGCTGGAGGTGTGCCGCAAGCTGCGCACCGAGGCGCGCAAGCAGACTCCGGTGCTGATGCTGACCGCACGCGACAGCCTGGACAACAAGCTGGCCGGTTTCGATTCCGGCGCCGATGACTACCTGATCAAGCCCTTCGCCCTGCAGGAGGTGGAGGTGCGGCTGAACGCCCTGCAGCGTCGCGGTCGTGGCGTGCAGACCCGGGTGCTGGAAGTCGGGGACCTGGAATACAACCTCGATACACTGGAAGTGCGCCGCGAAGGCAAGCTGCTGCAGCTCAATCCCACCGCGCTGAAAATCCTGCAGTCGCTGATGGAAGCCTCACCGGCCGTGGTCACCCGCCAGGAGCTGGAAACGCGGGTGTGGGGCGAGGAACTGCCGGATTCGGATTCGCTGCGCGTGCATATCCACGGCCTGCGCGCGATGGTGGACAAGCCGTTCCCCACGCCAATGATCCAGACCAGGCACGGCATCGGTTACCGGATCGCCCAGCCAGATGGCGGCAACTGATCCGGAAAGCACGCCCGCGCGCAGGCGCAGGCGGTACCGGCGGCGCCTGCGCAGCCGCATCATCGTCACCTTCGTCCTGCTCGGCTTCGGGCTCACGGTGCTGTTCGCGTTCCTGACCCAGGAAGCACGTAACCGGGTCGAGAACGCGCTGGTCGAAGACGTGATGAACCAGAATATCGACGAATACGCGCGCCGGTATTACACCGATCCCACCCAGAATCCCGATCTGCCGGTGCAGCAGATGGTTGGCCGGGTGGTCAAGAGTGGGCGGTTCGAGGCGCTGAGGTCGGAAGAGCCGGACTGGTACGACCTGCCCAACGGCAATCACAACCTGAGCGGCGTGGACGAGTACGGCGAGCCGTTCGCCTACAAGCTGGCCGTGCGCAAGACCCCGGACGAGTGGTTTTTCCTGGCCTACGACATGACCCAGGCCGCGCGTGGCGAAGCCCAGTTCCAGCGCGCCATCCTGGGTGCGGTACTGGTGGTGACCCTGATATCGGTGCTGCTGGGGTGGTGGTCGGCGTCCCGGGTGATGAGCCCGGTGTCCGAGCTTGCCAACCGGCTGCGCCAGTCGGGCGGCAACCGGCCCGAAGAGCTGGCCGCGCACTTTCCCGACGATGAGGTGGGACAGCTGGCGGGTGCGCTGGACGACTACGCCGCCCGGCTGACCGAGGTGGTGCAGCGCGACCGGGAGTTCAACGCCGACGTCAGCCATGAGCTGCGCACGCCGCTGGCGGTGATCCGCGGCGCGGTCGAGCTGCTGCTTTCGCGACCGGAGCTGGATGAGCGTACCCGGACCAGGCTGCTGCGGATCCAGCGCGCCGAGCAGCAGTGCACCGACCTGATCAGCGCCTTGCTGCTGCTATCACGCAGCGAGCGTGGCCACGGCAATACCGACGTGTGCAAGGTGGCCGAACAATTGCTTGACTCGCACCGCGCCCAGGTAGGCAACAAGCCGCTGGAGCTGCGGCTGGAAGTTGGGGCCGAGCTGATGGTCGATGCGCCGGAGTCTGCGGTCTCGGTCGCGCTGGGCAACCTGATCGGCAATGCGGTCAAGTACACCAGCGCGGGTGAGGTGATCGTGCGGATCCTGCCCGGCGCGGCCGAAGTGATCGATTCCGGCCCGGGCCTGGGGGGCGAAGAGGCGGCCAAGCTGTTCGAGCGCGGCTACCGGGGCGCCCATGCCGAGCATTCCCAGGGTGGAGGCATCGGCCTGTCGATCGTGCGCCGGCTCTGCGAGCTGTACGGCTGGGATGTGCGCGTGGCCCCCGGCGAGACGCAGGGCGTGGTCGCCACCCTGTCATTCACCCGTCCTGCTGCGTAGCAGCGCGCCGCGCGCGCGAAACCGTCCCTCTACAGCGGCTCATCCGGGCGCTGTGCGTCGATCTGGCCGTTGGACAGGGTCCAGCCCACCAGGTCGGCGCTGATCGCAGCCAGGGTCTGCTCGAACGCGGCCACCACTTCCGGCACGGCGGTGCCGGCGGCGGGCGCGGCTTCAAGGAAGGTGTGCGAAGCCACCACCCGCTGGTCGCGGTTGTAGAGCAGCTTGGCGGCCACTTCGATGGTGGCGTTTGGAGTCGCCTGGCCGGCGTAGTCCGCCTCGAACCGGCGGATGTCCATCACCAGCTTGTAGTCCGGGCGGATGCCCACTTCGCTGCGGGCCACCGCGTCGATGCGGCCGGAATCCTCGAACGCACGCAGCACCGTGGTTTCCAGCAGGTCGGTTGAAGGCTGTGCCCAGGAGCTGCCCGCATAGACCTGGAGCTGCGATGGAACCGGACGGACCGAGATGCGCGGGCTGTCGACCATGCGCGCGGCGGTGGCGCTTGCGATCGACAGCTGCCAGTCCACGCTGGGCCATGCCGGATCGGCCTGTACGCGCACGTCGGGTGAATAGATGGTGCCGCGTTCGCGCGGGCCGCTGTCACCGAGCAGGCTGCAGCCGGCGAGCAGCAGGGCCAGGCTGCCGACGGCAGCAATGCGGAAACCGGGAATGTGATGGATGCTCATTCGGGTTCGAACTCCGTAGGCGTGTCGCGGCCCAGCAGATAGCGGACGGGATTGTTGTCCAGGCGGTCGCTGATCCGGCGAAGGTCACGTACCAGTCCGCGCAGCTCTCCCAGGGTTGGGCCGAGCTGGGACAGGCCATCGTTGGCAAAGCTGTTGATCGCGGCGCGGTTCTCGTTGAGGATCGCGTCGGCGCCGTCGGCGGCCGAGTCCAGCCGGGCCATGGTGTGGTCGAGCCGCTCCATCAGCGGCGGCAGCTGCTGGACGAAGCTCCGGTCGAAATCGGAGATGGTGCTGTTGGCGGTGGTCAGGGTCTGCTCAAGCTTCTCGCTGGCCTGGCGTGCAGAGCGCAGCAGGGCAGAGATGTCTTCGCGGCCGTCACCGAAGGCGGCGGTGGCGTTCTCCAGGTTGGCCAGGGTGCTTTCGATACTGGCGATGTTGTCCTCGCTGAGCAGGCCGTCGAGTCGTTCGACCAGCCGGTTGGCCGTGTCGGCGATGTTCTGCAGGGCCGAGGGCGCGGTGGGGATGATCGGCACGTCGCGGCTGCTGGTATCCACCAGCCGCGGCGCTTCCGGGCTGCCGCCGGTGAGCTGGATGATGGGCGGGCCGGTGAGGCTGGTCATCGACATGCGGGCCTGGGTATCGGCCTTGACCGGGGCGCGCGTATCAATGCGCAGCATGGCCACCACCTGGCGCGGATCATCCGGCGCCAGCCTCAGGCTCTGTACTGTGCCCACGGCGATGCCGTTGTACTGCACGCTGCTGCCTTCGGACAGCCCGGTGACGGGTTCGCTGAACACCACCGCGTAGGTCTGCCAGCTGCGGTCGGAGGCGAACTTGGCCGCCCACAGCGCAAACAGCAGGCCGAAGACGGCGACCGCGATGGTGAAGGCGCCGATCAGGACGTAGTTGGCTCTGGTTTCCATGGTCAGGCTTCCAGCGGGGTGTCGTGTGGGGGATTGCCGTCGCGCGCGGTGCGAGCCGCCCTTGCGCGCGGACCGTGGAAGTATTCCTGCACCCACGGATGGTCGATCTGCTCCGCTTCCTGGATCGGCGCGGTGGCCAGCACCTTGCGCTCGGCCAGCACGGCGACCCGGTCGCAGATGGTGTACAGCGTATCCAGATCATGGGTGATCAGGAACACAGTCAGTCCCAGCGCCTGCTGCAGGGTGCGGATCAGCTGGTCGAACGCCGCCGCGCCGATCGGATCCAGCCCGGCGGTGGGTTCATCCAGGAACAGCAGCGGCGGATCCAGCGCCAGCGCCCGCGCCACGCCAGCGCGCTTGCGCATGCCGCCGGACAGCTGCGAGGGCAGCTTGTCGATCGCATCGGCTGGCAGGCCTGACAGTTTCACCTTCAAAAGCGACAGCTCATAGCGCAGTGAGTCGCTCAGGTCCGGGTAGTACTCCTTCAGGGGCACCTGTACGTTTTCGCCCACCGTCAGCGAGGAGAACAGCGCGCCGTCCTGGAACAGCACGCCGATGTTGCGCTCGATATGGTGGCGCGCGCGGCGGTCCTCGCTGAGCGCATCCTGGCCGAGCACCTGGATGCTTCCAGCGTTGGGCCGGCGCAGGCCGATGATGGTACGCATCAGCACGGATTTGCCGCTGCCCGAGCCGCCGACGACGCCGATGATCTCGCCGCGGCGCACATCCAGGTCCAGGTTCTCGTGCACCACCTGTTCGCCAAAGCGGTTCTCGAGGCCGCGGATGCGGATGATCGGCTCGTCTCTGCTTTGTCCGGCCATCGCCCTCACCAGCCCATGTGCATGAACCAGATCGCCGCGAATGCGTCGATCACGATCACCAGCGCTATCGTCTGTACCACGCTGGAGGTGGTGCGCTCGCCCACTGATTGCGCGGTGCCGCTGACCTTCAAGCCCTCCAGGCAGCCGATCAGTCCGATCAGTAGTGCGAACAGCGGAGCCTTCGACAGGCCGATCAGCATGTGCCGCATTTCGAAGGTGTCCTGCATCCGCGCCAGATAGGCCTGCGGCGGCACGTCCAGGCTGAACACACCAACGCTCAGACCGCCGGCCAGGCCCGCGATCATCGCCAGGAAGGTCAGCAGCGGCAGCATCACCAGCAACGCCAGCAGCCGCGGCAGCACCAGCAGGTCGATCGGATCCAGGCCCAGGGTGCGGATGGCATCCACCTCCTCGCGGCTCACCATCGCACCGATCTGGGCGGTGAACGCGCTGGCGGTGCGTCCGGCGAGGATGATCGCGGTCAGCAGCACGCCAAATTCGCGCAGGAACGCGATGCTCACCAGTTCCACCACGAAGATTTCTGCGCCGAAGTCGGCAAGGATGGTCGCGCCCAGGAAGGCGATCACCGCGCCCACCAGATAGGAGAGCAGCACCACCAGCGGCACCGCGTCCAGACCCACCTGTTCCATGTGGTGCACGGTGGAGGTCAGCCGGAAGCGCGACGGTTCCTTGCCCAGGCGGAACAGCTTGACCAGGTTCTCGCCCAGAAAGCTGGCCAGCGAGGTGGCTTCCTTCAGATAGCCGTGGACTGCGTGACCCAGTCGGCCCAGGGCGGCGCCGAAGCCGTATTCGCGCTGGCGCTGAGGCCGATCATCCTGCACATCCTCGATGGCGGCGACCAGGGCGTGATGGTCCGGGTGGAAGTCGATCGCGGAGAAGTCGAGTTCGTGCCGGCGCGCGAACCGGATGAGCTGCAGCACGCCCAGCGTATCCAGTCGCTCCACCCCGGTGGCGTCTATGCGCGCCACTTCGTCCGGGACGTCGGCCAACACCTGGCTGATCACTCCGGTGTGACGCAGGGTCCAGCGTCCTTCCAGACGCAGGCGGTCCGGGTCTTTGGCATCACTGTGGGCGGTCGGCGGAGCAGGAGTCAGCGGCATGCAGCGGTCAGGAGTGCCGAGGGTGCGGGGAAGGCAATAGAGTACGAGATCGTGTCGCAAGAGAGTGAAAGGGGCCGCGCTGCGTGATCGCATTGCGCCGGCGCTGTCCGTCGGCCGAGCCCCATGCCATGCTGTTGCGATGACCCGATTGCCCCCCCTTACCTACAGCTATGCGGCCCGGATCGCCTTCGTCGTGGAGCTGGCCGAACATCTGCATGCCTATGGCACCACTGCGCAGCGGGTGGAAGGCGCGGTGATCGGCGTGGCCCAGCAGCTTGGCTTGGAATGCGAGCCCAGGGTATCGCCGACCGGCATGCTGCTGTCTTTCAGCGACCCGCAGTGCCCGCCTGGAGAAAGCGATACCACCCGGGTCCTGCGCATGGGCCTGGGCGAAGTGGATCTGTACAAGCTGAGCGAAGCGGACCGGATTGCCGAAGAAGTACTTGCCGGCGCCCTGGACCTGTCCGAAGGCCATGCCGCGCTGCTTGATCTGGACCGGCGCAGGCCAGGTCGCGGCGGAAAGATCCTGCACGCCCTGGGCTTTGCGCTGATCGCCGCGGGCGTTGCCGGCCTGTGGCGATTGCCATGGCTGGATATCGGCACTGCCGCGGGCATCGGCCTGCTGGTAGGCCTGCTGGACATGCTGACCCGCACCGGTGACCGCCTGAAAGAGGCATTCGAGGCGATCGCCGGGATGGTGGCGGCCGCGGCCGCGATTGCGGTGGCCAGCACGGTGGGCCCGCTCAATCTCAACACGGTGATGATCGCCTCCCTGCTGGTACTGCTGCCCGGTATGGCGCTCACCAACGCGGTGAATGAACTGACCAGCCAGCATCTGGTCTCGGGCACTGCGCGGTTTTCCGGCGCCATTGCCACCGTGCTCAAGCTCACCGTGGGCACCATGATCGCGCTGACCCTGGCCCAGATGATGGGCATCGAGCCGCAGGTGCGTGCCTGGCGTCCGCAGCCCGACTGGGTGGAGTGGGTGGGCCTGGTGGTGGCTGCTGCCGCATTCGCGGTGCTGTTCCGTGCCCGCATGCGCGATGTGCCGCTGGTTATGGCGGCGGCTGCCACCGGTTACCTGATTTCCCGCTACGCGGGCCTGGCGTGGGGTGCTTCGGTCGGGCTGTTCCTGGCGGCACTGGTGGTGACAGCAGCCGGCAACGGGTATGCGCGTTGGGCCAATCGTCCGGGCGCGATCGTGCGGGTGCCGGGGATCATCATGCTGGTGCCTGGAACGGCCAGTCTGCGCGGACTGATGGACCTGATCCAGCAGCAGAACCTGGCGGTGGGCCAGGAGGCGATGATGGCGGTGGTGAACATCATCCTGGCCCTGATCGCCGGCCTGCTGTTTGGCAACCTGATATTGCCGGCGCGCAAGAATCTCTGACCGGCGGGAGCGGCGGAAACAATTTCCTGCAAATGAAAACGCCGGCGGAAAGCCGGCGTTTCACATCACAGGAAAGGCGCCCGATCAATCGATCAGGAAATCTTCCACCTTCTTGCCGGTTCCGATTTCCCGCGTCATCCAGCGCGGCTGCTTGCCACGACCGGTCCAGGTCTCTTCCGGGTTTTCCGGGTTGCGGTACTTGGGCGGTACCTTGCGGCCCTTGGTGGCGGTCCTGCCGGTCTTGCTGGTCTTGCGGGTCGCGGTCTTCCTGGTGGCCACGACGCCGAACAGGTCTTCGATCGTGTAACCCTCGGCTTCCGCCTGGGTGATGAGCCTGTTGCGAACGGTCGCGATGGGCTTGCGCTTTTTGAGGATGACCTTGCGGCGCTTGGCCTGCGTGATCAGGCTTTCAAGTTCTTTCGGGGTCAGATCAGTCAGGTCGATCGCCATTGGGGCGCTCCTTGATATTGGAGGATTATGCGGAAAGCGCGGGGCGCTCACCGCCGGAGCCGCGATGGTAATCGATCAGGTTAATAATTTACAAACCCCCGGCAACGTATTGCACGCTGCCGGGGCGGTATCGGGTTGCCGGTGCAGGGTTCAGGCAATGCGCGCCAGCAGGGCTTCGCGGTCCAGGTTTTCCGAGGCTTCGGCGGTTCGGGCCCTATATTCATAGGTCTGTGCGGCCAGTCCGCGCTCCGATACCACTACCCGGTGCGGAATGCCGATCAGCTCGATATCGGCAAACATGGGCCCAGGCCGCAGGCCGCGATCGTCCAGGACCACATCGATGCCGGCAGCCGCAAGCTCCGCGTAGAGTTCGGCGGCGGCGGCGTTCACCTCGGGATTCTTCTTCGGATTGATGATGCACACCGCCACCTGCCACGGGGCCATCGGCGCGGGCCAGGTGATTCCCGCCTCGTCATGGTTCTGTTCGATCGCCGCGGCAACAATGCGCGATACGCCGATGCCATAGCAGCCCATCCACGGGTGGGCGGTGCTGCCATTCTCGTCCAGCACGGTAAAATCCATCGCCTCGCTGTATTTGCGGCCAAGCTGAAAAATGTGGCCTACCTCGATGCCGCGGGCGATTTTCAGGGTGCCGCCGTCGGCGGCACGATCGCCCGCCAGCACGTTGCGCACATCGGCCACGGTGTCGGGTTCGGGCAGGTCGCGGCCCCAGTTGACTCCGGTCAGGTGATAACCGGCCTCGTTGGCGCCCACTACGAAATCGGCCATGGCGGCCACTTCGCGGTCGGCAATTACCCGGATCCCGGCGCGCGGATTGATCGGGCCGATGAAGCCGGGTTCGCTGCCCAGGTGTTCGATGATTTCCGCCTCGGTAGCCATGCGGTAATCGGCCATCCCGGGGGCCTTGGCCAGTTTCACCGGATTGGCCTCGTGATCGCCACGGACCAGCACCAGCACGAAACCCTCATCAGTCATCGTTGCCAGCGATTTGACGGTGCGCTGCAGGGTTATATCCAGCAGCTCCGCGACCGCCGCGCAGGTTTTCTGTGACGGGGTTTCCACTTTGCGCATTGCTTCCACCGCGGCCGGGCGCGCGCCCGGTTCCGCGGCCGTCGCGGTCTCCACGTTGGCCGCGTAATTGGAGCCATCGGAAAACGCGATGGCGTCCTCGCCCGAATCCGCCATGACGTGGAATTCCTGCGAAGCATCCCCGCCAATGGCGCCCGAATCAGCCTGCACCGCGCGGAAATCCAGCCCGAGGCGGGTGAAGATGCGTGTATAGGCTGCGTGCATATTGAGGTATTCGTCCGCCAGCCCGCTGGCATCGACATGGAACGAATACGCGTCCTTCATCAGGAATTCGCGCGCCCGCATGACCCCGAAGCGCGGCCGGATCTCGTCACGGAACTTGGTCTGGATCTGGTAGAAATTGACCGGCAGCTGCTTGTAGCTGGACAGCTCGTGGCGGGCGAAGTCGGTAATGACTTCCTCGTGGGTCGGGCCCACGCAATACCAGGCCTGCTTGCGGTCCTGGACTTTCAGCAGCTGGCCGCCGAATACCGCCCAGCGGCCGCTCTCCTCCCACAGCTCGCGCGGCTGCACGGCCGGCATCAGCAGTTCGACCGCGCCGGCGGCATCCATTTCCTCGCGCACCACGGCCTCCACCTTGCGCAGCACGCGCAGGCCAAGTGGCGACCAGGTGTACAGACCCGCGGCCAGGCGCCGGATCAGGCCGGAGCGCAGCATCAGCCGGTGGCTGGCGATCTCGGCGTCGGCGGGGACTTCACGGGTGGTATGCAGGTGGAATCGCGACAGGCGCATGGATCGGGCTTCGGCAAAGGAGGGCCCGGCATTGTGCCATGTGGCGTGCGGGGCTCAGTCAGCCCCGTCGGCGTTGCAATAGGCGCGCACTGCGGCCTGGGCCAATTCCAGCTGGCGGCTGCGATCGTCGTCGCTCAGGGCAACGCGTTCGCCGGCGTCATCCTCCTGATAGACCGGGCCTTCGCCCTGCAGGACTTCGATATTGGCCTGCGCGGCGGTGCACTGTGGATTGGCTTCGACCGGGGTGCTGGCGGGCTCCCGGGCGCGCAGGCCGGTACCGGTATCGGTGATCCGGCGCACCTGGTACTCGGTGCCCGCCGGGGGAGGCGCTTCGGAGTAGTGGGTGACGCCACGGGCATCGGTCCACTGGTAGATTTCGCTGGCGCCGGCGGTGGCTGCGGCCAAAAAGAGAATTGCACAGACAATCGCGAGGCGCATGGAAACTCCGGCTGGACTGGGAATGGGCGCGATTGCAGCACTCCCAAGCCGGGGGCGCAAGTCACGTTGCCGAACCGCAAAGACAAGGAAACTGCGGATTCCGGCTCAGAGGTCGGTAAACTGCCGGTATGGACGATCAGCACACCCCGGCCAACCGCCCCCGACCGCGCGGCATCTACCTGCTCCCGAACCTGTTCACCACAGGCGGGCTGTTTGCAGGCTTCTTCGCCATCATCGCCGCCTCCCAGGGACGCTTCGGACCGGCTTGCCTGGCCATTTTCGTGGCTGCGATCCTGGATGGGCTCGATGGGCGCGTGGCGCGCCTGACCAATACCCAGAGCGAATTCGGCGTGCAGTACGACTCGCTGGCCGACCTGATCAGTTTCGGCATGGCGCCGGCGCTGGTGATGTATCACTGGGCGCTGCTGGAGCTGCGCATGGACGGCGTCACCCTGGGCCGGGTGGGCTGGCTGGCGGCGTTCCTGTACGCCGCCTGCGCCGCGCTGCGGCTGGCGCGATTCAACAGCCAGGTGTCGCAGGTGGACAAGCGCTGGTTCGTGGGGCTGGCAAGTCCGGCCGCGGCCGGCTTGATGGCCAGCTTCGTGTGGACCGCGCATTCGCTGGGCATGGGCGGCTATGAAATGCGGTTCGCGGCCGTCGCGATGACGGTGGTTGCCGGACTGTTGATGGTCAGTCGATTCCGCTATTCCAGCTTCAAGGGCAGTGGCAGCGGGCCGCGATCTGACCGGGTGCCGTTCGTGGCGTTGCTGGGTGTCGTTGGCGTGCTGATCGCGCTGTGGATCGACCCGCCCAAGACCCTGCTCGCCGCGTCACTGCTGTACGCCCTGTCCGGGCCGGTCACCTGGCTGTGGCGCCGCTGGAGGCCAGCGGAGGCTGCCGCATGAGCTGGGACGGGCTGCAGCGCGAAACACTGGAAGCGCTGGGCTACTCGCTGTGGCAGCGGATCGATCCGCAGGCAGTTGAGCTGCCGGACGACCCCCTGCTTGACGCTCTGCTGCAGGCCGCGGGGCGTAACCGTGATTCTGCCGATGCCGGTGCGCTGTACCGTTCCTGGCCGCCGCTGACCCAGCTGCGTGATCCCAAGGCAAAGCGTGCCCTGTGGCCCCGCCTTCGGGCGATGCGCGGGCAGCCACCGGCGTGAGCGCCGTGGCTGCCGGGCTGTCGGCCCCGCGTCCGGCAATGCGGCCGATGCGCGAGGCGGACGTCGAGTCCGTCATGGAAATCGAGCTGCGCGCCTATCCCTTCCCCTGGACCGCGGGAATCTTCCGCGACTGCCTGCGCGCCGGCTATCAGGCCTGGGTGCTGCACCAGGCGGAGGGGCTGTGCGGATACGGGGTGGTGAGCGTGGCCGCGGGCGAGGCGCACCTGCTCAATATCTGCGTGGATCCGAAGCTGCAGAGCCACGGACACGGCCGCCGGCTGCTGCACGCGCTGTTGAAGATCGCCCACCAGCAGGGCGCGGAGCGGATGTATCTGGAGGTGCGGCCGTCGAACGTCAACGCGGTGGCGCTCTATCACGATGAAGGCTTCAACGAGATTGGACGCCGTCCGCGCTATTACCCGGATCACGAAGGTCGCGAAGACGCGCTGGTGATGGCGCGCGAGCTGTTCGGCGATTGAGACCTGGTTTACAGCCGCGCGTGCGTCGGGGGCGTAGCCCCGACCTACAGGCGCGCGCGCTGGGCGGTCAGGTTGTCCAGCTGGGCGGTCCAGTCGGCCAGGCGCTTGCGCTCCTGCTCCACCACGGCGGCCGGCACCTTGTCACTGAACTTCGCCAGTTTGGCGCTGCTCTTGTCCTTCTCGGCCGACACCCGGGTGATTTCCTTGTCCAAGCGCACGCACTCGGCGTCCAGATCCACCAGCCCCTCCAGCGGCACAAACAGCTTCAGCTCCCCTGCCAACCCCGTGGCCGAAGGTGGCGGATCACCTTCGACGGTATCGATCCCGTCCAGGCGCAGCAGGAAGCGCAGCTGTGAGTCAAAACGCTGCAGTCGGGTGATGTCGGCGGCGCTGCCACCCTGCACCAGCAGGGGAACCAGCCGGTTCGGGGACACGCCGAGCTCGCTGCGGATCCGGCGCAGCGCGGACACCATCTGCTTGAGCCATTCGACGTCCGCTTCGGCCTGTGCATAGGCGCCGCTGTCAAAGTCGGCTGCCTGCGGGTAGCGCTGCAGGCTGATCGTGTCCGCCTGCATGCCCAGGCGCGGGGCTACGTGGCGCCACAGCTCCTCGGTCACGAACGGGATCAGCGGATGCAGCATCCGCAGCAGCGCTTCCAGCACGCGCAGCAGGGTGCGGCGGGTGCTGTCGGCGGCCGCGGCGTCGGTGCCGTTGAGCGCAGGCTTGGCCAGCTCCAGGAACCAGTCGCAGAACTCGTCCCAGGTGAACTCGTACAGCGCCTGGGCCAGCAGATCGAAGCGGTAGCTGGTGAAGTGCGCCTGGACTTCGGCGGCGGTGGCCGCCACACGCGCCAGAATCCACTTCTCGGCATCGGTCACCGGCTCGTGCGCACCGCCGGCATCCACGCCCTCGGTATTCATCAGCACGAAGCGGGTGGCGTTCCACAGCTTGTTGCAGAAGTTCCTGTAGCCGTCGGCGCGGCCCAGATCGAACTTGATGTCGCGCCCCGGACCGGCCAGCGCGGCCATGGTGAAGCGCAGCGGATCGGCGCCGTGGGCATCGATGCCGTCGGGAAATTCCTTGCGGGTGGCCTTGTCGATCCGGGTCAGCATCTGCGGCTGCATCAGGCCGGTGGTGCGCTTGGCCACCAGCGCGTCCAGATTGATCCCGTCGATGATGTCCAGCGGATCGAGGATGTTGCCCTTGGACTTGGACATCTTCTGCCCGTCGCGGTCGCGCACCAGGCCGGTGATGTAGACATCGCGGAACGGCACCTGGCCGGTCAGCCGGTCGGTCACCATGATCATCCGGGCGACCCAGAAGAAGATGATGTCAAAGCCGGTCACCAGCACGCTGGAGGGCATGAAGTCATCAAAGCCGCGCTCGGCCATGGCGGCCTCGTCCGGCCAGCCCATGGTGCTGAAGGGCCAGAGCGCGGAGGAGAACCAGGTTTCCAGCACGTCGCTGTCCTGGCGCAACGTCACGTCGGCAGCCAGACCGGCGCGGACGCGCGCATCGGCTTCGTCGCGGCCCACGTAGGCGTTGCCTTCATCGTCGAACCAGGCAGGAATACGGTGCCCCCACCACAGCTGGCGGCTGATGGTCCAGTCCTGGATGTTGCCCAGCCAGTGGCGGTAGGTGTTGATCCAGTTCGGCGGCACGAATTTCACCGCGCCCGGCTTGCCGTCCACGCCTTCCACCAGTTCCAGGCCGCGCTTGCCCATCTCGTCCATGCGCACGAACCACTGGTCGGTCAGGTACGGCTCGATCACCTGGCCGCTGCGGTCGCCGCGCGGCACCTGCAGCCGGTGCGGCTTTGTCTCGACCAGCAGGTCTTCTGCTTCCAGGTCCGCGAGCACCGCCTTGCGGGCATCGAAACGATCCAGACCGCGGTATTTTTCCGGCGCTTCGTCGTTGATGCACGCGGTGGCGGTGAAGATGTTGATCAGCGGCAGATCGTGCCGCTGGCCCACCGCGTTGTCGTTGAAGTCGTGCGCGGGGGTCACCTTGACCACGCCGGTGCCGAAATCGGGATCGACGTAATCGTCGGCGATCACCGGGATCTCGCGCCCGGTGAGCGGCAGGGTGACCGCCTTGCCGATCAGGCCGGCATAGCGCGGGTCCTCGGGATGCACCATCACCGCGCTGTCGCCGAGCATGGTTTCCGGGCGGGTGGTGGCCACCACCAGGTAGTCGCGGGTCTCGCGCAGTACTTCGTTGCCGTCGGCGTCGTGCTCGATGTGCTCGTAGCTGGCGCCGCCGGCCAGCGGATAGCGGATCGACCACAGGTGGCCGTTTTCTTCCTCGCTCACCACTTCCAGGTCCGACACCGCGGTCTGCAGCACCGGATCCCAGTTGACCAGGCGCTTGCCGCGGTAGATCAGGCCGTCCTCGTGCAGGCGCACGAACGCTTCCACCACGGCGGCCGAGGGGCCATCGTCCATGGTGAACACCTTGCGCGACCAGTCGCCGGACACGCCCATGCGGCGCATCTGCCGCTCGATGGTGTCACCGGACTGCTGCTTCCACTCCCAGACCTTTTCGATGAAGCCGTCGCGGCCCAGCGAGTCGCGGGTTTCGCCCTTGCCTTCGGCGGCGAGGTTGCGGGTCACCACCATCTCGGTGGCGATGCCGGCGTGGTCGCTGCCCATCTGCCACAGGGTGCGGTAGCCGCGCATGCGGTGATAGCGCACCAGCGCGTCCTGCAGGGTGTGCTGGAACGCGTGGCCCATGTGCAGGGTGCCGGTGACGTTGGGCGGCGGCAGCAGAATCGTGTACGCGGGGCCGTCACCGCGCGGCGCGAACGCGCCCGATGACTCCCACTCGGCGTACAGGCGGGATTCGAAGCTGCCGGGGTTGTAACTGGGGGCCAGGGACATGGTCTGCTGCTCTCACATATCGTGCTTGGTTACCTGCAGCCCGCGGGCCCGGTATTGTTTCCAGCGCTCGCGCAGGGGCTCGCGTGCGGCAGGGTCGGCGGGTACCACTTCCAGCACCCGGTCGAAGCCGCCTTCCACCGCCGCATCGCGCAGGTTGAGCACCAGCGGGCGCATCGGCGCGTCGTACTCCGGGCTGGCGATCAGCACCGGGGTTTCACCGTCTTCATCCGGGTCGAGCCCGGCGATCTGGTGCGGGATGAAGGCGTCATCGCCCATGTCCCACAGCAGATCGTCCAGCAGCTCGGCCTGGGTGCGATCGCGTGCCAGCACCAGGGTGGGCAGGTTGGCGGCGTGCGCCTTGCGTACCAGCTCACACACCAGACGCAGCGGTTCGTCGAGGAACCGCGGCTTGGCGATCAGGTAGAAGTCGGCGCGCACTGCCAGGGCTCAGGTGCGGTCCAGCAGCCACTGGCTGAGCAGGCCGACCGGACGACCGGAAGCCATGCCCATCTTGCCGTCGCCGCTGGCGCTGCCGGCGATGTCGATGTGTGCCCAGCGCTGGCCTTCGGTGAAGCGCGACAGGAAACAGCCGGCGGTGATCGCGCCCGCCCAGCGTCCGCCGATGTTGTAGATGTCGGCGAAGTTGGAATCGAGCATCGACTGGTATTCGTCCCACAGCGGCAGGCGCCAGGCGCGGTCGAACACGGTTTCACCGGCGGCCAGCAGCTCGTTGGCCAGGTCGTCGTGTTTGCTCATCAGGCCCGAAGCCTGGCGGCCCAGCGCCACCATGCAGGCGCCGGTGAGGGTGGCCACGTCGACCAGCGCCTCGGGCTCGAAGCGCTCGGCGTAGGTGAGCGCATCGCACAGGATCAGGCGGCCTTCGGCGTCGGTGTTGCCCACTTCGATCGTTTTGCCGGACATGCTGGTGATGACGTCGGACGGGCGGTAGCTGTCGCCGTCGATCGCGTTCTCCACCGCCGGCACCACTACGCGCAGGTTGATCGGCAGCTCCAGGCCCACCGCAGAGACGAACGTGCCCAGCACCGTGGCGGCGCCGCACATGTCGAACTTCATCTCCTCGATGCCGCCCTGGGTCTTGAGGTTGATCCCGCCGGTATCGAAGGTGATGCCCTTGCCGACCAGCACGTAGGGCTTGGCATCGCCACCGTTGTTCCATTCCAGCACGATCAGGCGCGGGCGGTTGGCCGAGCCGCGCGCCACCGACAGCAGCGAGCCCATGCCGAGCGCTTCCATCTGCGCTTCTTCCAGCACCGTGCAGTCGGCCTTTTCAAAGCGCGCGGCAAAGTCGCGGGCCTGGTCGGCCAGGTAGGCCGGGTTGCAGATGTTCGGCGGCAGGTTGCCCAGCTCGCGGGCAAACCGGACGCCTGCGGCGATCGCCTTGCCCTGGGCCAGGGCCTGGGCGTCGTCGCCGGCCACGGCCACCGAGCTCAGACCGGTGTGATCGCGCTTCCTGTTCTTCTCGCCCAGGGTCGCGGTGTAGCGATAGGCCGCGTGATCGGTGGTGATCACCGCCTGGCGGATATTCCAGGCTGCGTCGCGGTCCTTCACCAGCACTTCGGTCAGGGTCAGCAGTGCGGACTCGGTGGCGCCGGTCTTGAGCTTGCTTGCGGCGGTGGCGATCGCCTGCTGGTAGCGCGCGGCGTCAAACCGGTCGCGCTCGCCCAGGCCAACCACCAGCACCCGCGGCGCGGTGATGCCATCGAGCTCGTGCAGCAGCACGGCGCTGCCCGGCTTGCCGGGCAGGTCGCCACGGCCGGCCAGGCGCGACAGACGGCCACCGCTGGCCTCGTCCAGCACCGCGGCGGCGGGGGTGAGGGCCTTGTCGGCGAAGATACCCACCACAACGCAGCCGGTATCGGCGGTCGCGGCAGGAGCATGGTTCAGGGTGAATTCCAGGGTCATCAACGAGATTCCGTGTCCAGTTCCTTACAATCGGACAATCCACGCGCGGATCCGGCTGTGCGGATCGGCCAGCGTGCGCCTTTTCAGGCGGCGTGGAAGCGTGCTGCAAAGAACAAAAATGAATCCCCAAGTCTAAAGCAAGCAATCTTTTGATGCCCAAACTCGACAGCTATCTGTTCCGCGAATTCGCCCAGGCCACCTTTGCCGTGATGGTGGTGCTGATGGTGGTCAGCCTGGGCGGCGTGTTTGCCGATGTGCTGGGCAATATCGCCCGGGGCCGGGTGCCGGCGGGGATGATGCTGAGCCAACTCGGACTGCAGGTGCTCAATTACCTGCCGCTGATCCTGCCGCTGGGTCTGCTGCTGGGACTGCTGCTGTCGGTGGGCAGGCTGTACCGGGATTCGGAAATGCCGGTGCTCACCGCGACCGGCGTGGGGCCGCGGCGGCTGCTGCGACCGGTGCTGATGCTGATCGTGCCGATGGTGCTGCTGGTGGCGGTGTGCTCGATGTGGCTGGGGCCCTGGGCGCGTGACTATTCCGCGCGCATGGTGGAAGCCGGCAGCCGCAGCATGATGGTGGCCGGGCTGGAGGCGGGCCGGTTCGTGGAGATTCCCGGCGGCGGCGGCGTGGTCTACGTGGGCGGGATGTCCGGCGATGGCACGGAAATGGCGCGGGTGTTCGTCTATCAGCAGGACGGTGGGCGCATGGACGTGACCACTTCGACCACCGGGCGCCTGAACGTCGAGCCCGACGGCGAGCGCTATCTGGTCCTTGATGATGGTTTCCGCGTGGAAGGCCCGCAGGAAGAAGGGCTGGATTTCCGCCTGATGCGATTTGCCAGCAACGAGCTGCGCCTGCCTCCTGCCGACCACAGCCGGGATGAGGAAGATCCGGAGCTGATGCCCACCCTGACGCTGCTTGGTGACGAACGCCCCGAGGCGCGCGCGGAGCTGCATTTCCGCATCGCACCGCCGCTGCTGGCGCTGGGCTTTGGCCTGCTGGCGGTGCCGCTGGCGCGCAGCCCGCCGCGACAATCACGCTACGGCCGCACCATGCTGGCTTTCCTCGGGTATTTCGTTGGTGTGAACCTGATGATCCTGGGCCAGGATTGGCTGGCCGAAGGCACTATTCCGCTGGCGCTGGGACTGTGGTGGCTGGTGCTGCCGGTGCTGGCGCTGGGGCTGTGGATGTACTTTGACGACGGGCGCCTGCGCAGGTTTCCCGCTTTACGCAGGGCACGGAGGCGCAAGGCATGAGGATGTTGCCGAAGATCCACGACCTGTACGTGGCGCGCGTGGTCCTGACCACCGTCGTGCTCACCTGGGCCGTGCTGACCGGGCTGGACCTGCTGATCAGCGGCCTGCTGGCGGAGATCGATGACATCGGCGAAGGCGACTACGGCTTCGTGCATGCGCTCACCTATGTCATCTACACCCTGCCGCGCCGGGCCTACATGATGTTCCCGACGGGTGCGGTGATCGGCACGCTGATGGGCCTGGGCGTGCTTGCCGCCAGCTCGGAGCTGACCGCGCTGCGGGCGGTGGGGCTGTCGCGCAAGCGGCTGAGCGCATCGGTGGCGGTGCCGCTGCTGCTGATCACCGTGGTGATGCTCATCAACGCCGAAACCCTGGCGCCGTGGGCCCAGCGCAGCGCGGACAACATGAAGGCGGCGGCCAAATCCAGCGACCTGATCGTGGCCCGCTATTCGGGCCTGTGGGCCCGAGAGGGCGATACCTTCCTCAACGCCCAGGGCGGCGAGGAGCGGCGCGAGGGCGACCGCCAGTGGCTGGAGCTGAGCGACGTGCGCCTGTTTGAATTCGACGAGGAAGGCCGGCTGGCGTCGGTGGCCAAGGCGGCCAGTGCTGCCCATGATGGCGACGGCTGGCTGCTCCAGGGCGTGCGCCGGGTGTGGTTCGAGGAGCGTTCGGTCTCGGAGACCGAGGTGATGGAGGAGCGCTGGACCTCGCAGCTGGATGCGGCCGCGCTGGCCACCGCCAGCAACCTGTGGCGACCACGCTACCAGAGCACGTCGGACCTTCGCCGGGGCATCGATTACCGCCAGCGCAACGGGCTGGATGCCAGCGAGTACGAGGAGCATTACTGGGGCCGCTGGTTCTATCCGTTCAACGTGCTGGCGCTGTGCCTGGCGGCGATCCCGTTCGCATTCGGCAGCCTGCGCAGCGGCGGGCAGGGCCGCAGACTGTTTATCGGGGTGGTGTTCGGACTCGGGTTCTGGCTGCTGCAGAACCAGTTCGTGCGCCTGGCGGGCGTGTACCAGTTCGATTTCCGCATCGCCTACCTGGTGCCGCCGGTGCTGATGCTGACGATCTCGTTCCTGCTGTTCCGGCGTCGCAGCGGCTGATGTCGTGCGCTGGCCCGCCTGGGTGGCGGGTCAGTCGATGCCCAGCTTCTTGAGCTTGTAGCGCAGGGCGCGGAAGGTGATGCCCAGCGCGGCGGCGGTCCTGGTCTTGTTGTAGCGGTTTTCCTGCAGCGCCTGCTGGATGGCCGCACGCTCGATTTCCTCGATATACGAGGGCAGGGCGCTGGAGGCGGTGTCATAGGGGCTCAGGCGGGAGGGATCCATGCCGTGGTCGATGGCGGCAGGCTGCGCGGGGCGCGGCTCGTGCCGGGGCAGCTGCAGGTCTTCCACCTCGATCACATCGCCGTCGGCCAAGGCCATGGCGCGTTCGAGGATGTTCTCCAGCTCGCGCACGTTGCCGGGGAATCCGTATTCCTCCAGCGCAGCGGATGCTTCGGGCGAGAGCTGGGGCACGCCCCGGTTCATGGTCAGGGCCAGGCGCTGCAGGATGGCGGTGGACAGCAGCGGCAGGTCGCCGGTGCGCTCGCGCAGCGGCGGCACGTGCAGGCCGATCACGTTGATGCGGTAGTACAGGTCGTGGCGGAAGCTGCCGTTTTCGACCAGCGCGGCCAGGTCCTTGTGGGTGGCCGAGAGGATGCGCACATCCACGTCCAGTTCGGCCTGGGCGCCGACCGGGCGAATCTTCTTTTCCTGGATCGCGCGCAGCAGCTTGACCTGCATCGACAGCGGCAGTTCGGCCACTTCGTCCAGGAACAGGGTGCCGTCGTTGGCACTCTGGAACAGGCCGGGTTTGTCGGCGTGGGCGCC
Organism: Luteimonas qiangzhengi; assembly: GCF_039548515.1. Classification (NCBI taxonomy): domain Bacteria; kingdom Pseudomonadati; phylum Pseudomonadota; class Gammaproteobacteria; order Lysobacterales; family Lysobacteraceae; genus Luteimonas; species Luteimonas qiangzhengi. The sequence continues at coordinate 171,751 of NZ_JBCLVE010000010.1, forward strand.
GGTGAAGCTGCCCTTCCTGTGGCCAAAGAACTCGCTTTCCATCAATTCGTTGGGAATCGCGCCGCAGTTGACCGGCACGAATGGGCCGGCTGCGCGCGGGCCCTGGGCATGGATCGTGCGCGCCACCAGCTCCTTGCCGGTGCCGGATTCGCCGCTGATATGCACCGGCGCCTGGCTGCGGGCGACCTTGGCGATGGTACGGCGCAGGGTGATCATCGCTTCGGACTCACCGAACAGGCGGTTGGCCTCGGTCGGCTGCTGCTGGGTGGTGTGTGACAGGTCCAGCGCCTGGCGCACAAGGCCGCGCAGCATGTGCACATCGACCGGCTTGCTGACAAAGTCGAACGCGCCGGCCTTGAGCGCTTCCACCGCAGCCTCGACGTTGCCATAGGCGGTGATCATGGCCACGGGCGTGTCGGGGAAACCGGTGGCGATCTCGGTCACCAGCTCCAGTCCCGAGCCGTCCGGCAGGCGCATGTCAGTCAGGCACAGGTCGTACTTGTTGGCGCTGAGCAATTGCCGGGCGGCGGTGAGGTTGGCCGCTGTATCGGTGCGCAGGCCCATGCGTCCCAGGGTCAGGACCAGCAGCTCGCGGATATCATGCTCGTCATCGACGATCAGAACGCTGCTGTTTTCACGCATGGAGGGGCCTGGAAGTGCGAAACCGGTCTCCATTGTGCCTCGCGGCAGGACTAAAGTAACGGAACAGCGGCGAAAACTGCCCTTTTCCGACTGTTTCAGCGGGCCGGGTCTGCCAGAAGCGGGTTGCGCCCTGCCAGGGTGATCCGGAAGCAGGCGCCGCCGCCCGGTATCGCGACATAGTCCAGACTGGCCCCGTTGGACCGGCTCAGTTCGCGGGCGATGTACAGCCCCAGGCCCGTGCCGTGCTCGGAAGTGGTGAAGAACGGTCGACCCAGCTGGGCGGCGATGGCGTCGGGCACGCCCGGCCCGCGATCCAGCACCTCGACCACCGGCCGCCCATCGCGCTCGTCCACGGCGATGGTGACCCGGGCGGCTTCACCCGGCAGGCGGCCGTAATTGATGGCGTTCTGCACCAGGATGGTAAGGATCTGCTGCAGGTGGCCGGGATCAAACACCCCGATCAGCGGCTTGTGGCGATCGTTGACCTGCAGCACGCCGTTTTCCGGCGTCATGGTGCGGGAAAATTCGTCCACGAAGCGCCGCGCGAAGGCCGTCAGTTCGAGCTGCTCGCCCATGGCGCGCTCGCGCCGCGCCAGGCCCAGCACGCTTTCCACGATGCCGTTGGTGCGCTGGCACTGGTGGTGGATGATTTCCAGCAGGCGCCGGTCGGTATCGGGCAGGCTGGTGGACTCTTCCAGCAGCTGCACGGCGTAGTTGATCGCCGCCAGCGGATTGCGGATCTCATGGGCGAGGCTGGCCGAAAAGCGGCCCATGGCGGAGAGGGTCAGCGATTCCGCCCGGCGCGAAACCAGCGAGGCGTCGTCCAGGAAAACCAGCACGGTGTCACTGTCGTTGAGCAGGCGGGTGAAGCGCGGCTGCACTTCCAGCCGTTCGGCGCCGTAGCTCATTGGCGTGTCGTCCAGGGCGCCGGTGCGCAGCCACTCATGGAGCCGCTCGCCCAGTTCGGGCGACAGCTCGGACAGCGGGCGCCCTTCCAGGCTCTGCTCGGTTTCCCCGTACAGCTGCAGGGCGGCCTCGTTGGCCAGGCGCACCCGCCGGATCGCATCCACCATCAGTACGCCGGTGCGCATGCGGCGGATGATCAATTCGTTGATCCCGGCCAGGTTCTCCGCCTCCGCGCCGCGCCGGTCGGCCAGGTCCTGGCTGGTGCGCAGGCGCTCACCGAGCAGGAAGGTCAGGGTCACCATGGCGAAAAAGCTGAAGCTGAACATCAGCAGCTCGGCCAGCGGGCGATCGGCCGGGATGCCGTCCAGCCGGCTCCACAGGAATTGCGCCACCAGCGTTGCGACGGCGAAGGCGGCCACCGCCAGCCCGGCCTGCAGGCGCAGGAACAGGGCCGCGGCCCCGAGGTTGAACACCAGCATCAGCGCAATGCCAGGCCCTGCCTCCGGGATGGCATGGGTCACCAGGAAAGCCACGACGATGTCGGTGCAGACCCCCACCAGGGCCACCTCCGACATGCGCGTATCGGTGCGCAGCGACCAGAACAGCAGCAGCAGCGAGGCGGGCACGTAGGCCAGGCACGCCGCGGTAGCCAGCGCGATGTTGCGCGGCTCGCCGCTCAATACTTCCCAGGGTCCGAACACCACCAGGGCCAGCAGGCTGGCCTCCAGCAGGCGGTACAGCGCGAACAGGTACAGCTCGCGGCGCAGGACAAGCTGGGTATAGGCGGGCGGGGCAAAAATCGAGGGCAAGCGCTGCAGCCGTCAGGATCCAGAGGCCGAGTATAGGCTTCGCCGCGGAGGCCTCCGGCAGCGCCGGCAAGAGAGGTTTTGCCCGCGCCAGCCGCATCGGCGAGAATAGTGGGCCGGACGCGCGCTGCATGCGCGGTGCGGCGCCCCGGGTCCGTGCGGACCTGCGGGGCGCAATTGACCCCTCCCACGCATGGATCCCACATGAATTTCCACGAATACCAGGCAAAACAGCTGTTTGCCGATTACGGCATCGCAGTTCCCGCGGGGCGCATTGCGCGCTCTCCCGAAGAGGCCGTCGAGGCCGCCAAGGCCATCCCCGGCAATCTGTGGGTGGTCAAGGCGCAGATCCACGCAGGTGGCCGCGGCAAGGCCGGCGGCGTGAAGCTGGCCAAGACCCACGACGAAGTGCGCGAGTACGCCAAGGCGATGCTCGGCACGAAGATGGCGACCTACCAGACCGCCGGGGTCGAGCTGCCTATCGATTCGGTGTTGATCTCCGAAGGCACCGATATCGCCAAGGAGCTGTACCTGTCGGTGCTGGTGGACCGTTCGACCCAGTCGATCACCTTCATCGCTTCCAGCGAAGGTGGCATGGACATCGAGCAGGTGGCCGCCGAGACGCCTGAAAAAATCCAGACCCTCAACGTCAACTACATCCAGGGCCTGCAGCCGTACCAGTGCCGCGACCTGGGCTTCGCCCTGGGCCTGAACGCCAAGCAGGTGGGCCAGCTGTCGAAGATCATGATGGGCCTGTACAAGCTGTTCAACGAGAAGGACCTGGCGCTGGTTGAACTGAACCCGCTGGCCATCCTCACCGACGGCAGCCTGGCCGTGCTTGACGGCAAGGTGGACTCGGACGACAACGCCGCCTACCGCCATCCGGACCTGGTCGCCATGCGCGACATCCGTCAGGAAGACGAGACCGAGGTCGCCGCCAGCCAGCACGACCTGAACTACGTGACCATGGACGGCAACATCGGCTGCATGGTCAACGGCGCGGGCCTGGCCATGGCCACCATGGACGTGATCCAGCTGGAGGGCGGCTCACCGGCCAACTTCCTGGACGTTGGCGGCGGCGCCACCAAGGAGCGCGTGACCGAGGCGTTCAAGCTGATCCTGTCGTCGGACGATGTGAAGGCGATCTTCGTCAACATCTTCGGCGGCATCGTGCGCTGCGACATGATCGCCGAGGGCATCATTGCCGCGGTCAAGGAAGTTGACGTCAAGGTGCCGGTGATCGTGCGCCTGGAAGGCACGAACGTGGACGCCGGCAAGGAGATGCTGAAGAACTCCGGCCTGGCAATCACCTCCGCCGACGACATCAACGACGGTGCCCGCAAGGCCGTCGCCGCAGCCAAGGCTGCTTGACCGAATTCCAAGGATCCTGACGAAATGAGCGTTCTCGTAAACAAAAGCACCAAGGTGATCGTGCAGGGCTTTACCGGCCAGCAGGGCACCTTCCACGCCGAGCAGATGCTCGAGTACGGCACCAAGGTTGTCGGCGGCGTGACCCCGGGCAAGGGCGGTACCGAACACCTGGGCCTGCCGGTGTTCAACACCGTGATCGATGCGGTCGAGGAAACCGGCGCCAACGCCTCGGTGATCTACGTGCCGCCACCGTTCGCGGCCGACGCCATCCTGGAAGCCGCTGAAGCCGGTATCCAGGTGATCGTGTGCATCACCGAAGGCATCCCGGTGCTGGACATGCTGCGGGTCAAGCAGACCCTGAACATGACCTACCCGGACACCGTGCTGGTGGGTCCGAACTGCCCCGGCATCATCACCCCGGGCGAGTGCAAGATCGGCATCATGCCGGGCCACATCCACCAGGCCGGCAAGGTGGCCATCGTGTCGCGCTCGGGCACGCTGACCTATGAAGCCGTGAAGCAGACCACCGACGCGGGCCTGGGCCAGTCGACGGTGATCGGCATCGGCGGCGACCCGATCCACGGCCTGAACTTCATCGACTGCCTGAAGCTGTTCCAGGACGACGAGCAGACCGAGGGCATCATCATGGTCGGCGAAATCGGCGGCAGCGCCGAGGAAGAAGCGGCCGAGTTCATCGCCGAGCACGTGACCAAGCCGGTGGTCGGCTTCATCGCCGGCGCCAGCGCCCCTCCGGGCAAGCGCATGGGCCACGCCGGTGCGATCGCATCGGGCGGCTCGGGCACGGCCGAAGGCAAGTTCGCCGCGCTGGAAAAGGCCGGCGTGACCACGGTCAAGTCGCCTGGCGACCTCGGCCCGGCGATCGCCAAGCTGCTCAACGGCTGATCACCCGTAACCAGTGCGCCAACAGGAAGGCCGCCCAATGGGCGGCCTTCTTTTTTTTGGATGTGACATCCGTTGGACGCGGGGGCCCGAGTTGTAGGAGCGCGTCTTACGCGCGAAGCCGCGTGACGCCAGGGGCGCGGCGTGGCTTCGGCCGCAGCGTCTTTGCCGACACCTCGCGGTGAAGCCGGGATTCACGCGGCTTCGCGCGCATGGCGCGCTCCTACCGGAGCTTGGCGGCTTTGCGCAGCTCTTCGGCGCGATCGGTCTTCTCCCACGAGAAGGCGGTCGCGGTTTCCGAGCGCTTTTCCACCTGGCCGTTTACCGTTTCTTCCCAGCGGTAGGTGTGCTGGTAGGGCTTGCGGCCGAAGTGGCCGTAGGCGGCCGTGGGCTGGTAGATCGGATGGATCAGGTCGAGCATGGTCACGATGCCGTACGGGCGCAGGTCGAAGTGGGCGCGGATCAGCTTCTCGATCTGCGCGTCCGGGATCCTGCCGGTGCCGAAGGTGGTGACCGAGATGGAGGTGGGCTCGGCCACGCCGATCGCGTAGCTCACCTGCACCTCGCACTTGTCGGCCAGGCCGGCGGCCACCACGTTCTTGGCCACGTAGCGCGCGGCATAGGCGGCCGAACGGTCAACCTTGGACGGATCCTTGCCGGAGAACGCACCGCCACCGTGGCGGGCCATGCCGCCATAGGTGTCGACGATGATCTTGCGCCCGGTCAGGCCGGCGTCGCCCACCGGGCCGCCAATCTCGAACTTGCCGGTCGGGTTGATGTGCAGCGCCTTCTTCGGCAGCGCGTCCAGCCATGCCTTGGGCAGCACTGGCTTGAGGATGTGCTCGCGCACGCCTTCCACCAGGTCCTTCTGCTTCACGCCCGGGGCATGCTGGGTGGACAGCACCACAGCGTCCAGGCCGACGATCTCGTTGCCGTCATAGCGCAGGGTGACCTGGCTCTTGGCGTCCGGACGCAGCCACGGCAGCGGCGAGTTGCGCTTCTTGCGCACCTTGGCCTGCTGCTCGACCAGGCGGTGGCTGTAGTAGATCGGCGCCGGCATGTATTCGGGCGCCTCGTTGCAGGCGTAACCGAACATCAGGCCCTGGTCGCCGGCACCCTGCTGTTCCGGGTTCTTGCGATCGACGCCCTGGGCAATGTGCTGGGACTGCTTGCCGATCAGGTTGAGCACGCCACAGGTGTCGCCGTCGAAGCCGACGTCGGAGCTGTCATAGCCGATATCGGTGATGACCTTGCGCACCAGCGCCTCCAGATCCACCCACGCCGAGGTCGTGACCTCGCCGGCGACGATGGCCACGCCGGTCTTGATCAGGGTCTCGCAGGCGACGCGCGCGCCTTTGTCCTGGGCCAGCATCGCGTCCAGGACGGCGTCTGAAATCTGGTCGGCGACCTTGTCCGGGTGGCCTTCGGACACCGACTCAGAGGTGAAGAGGTAGCTCGACATCGGCTGTATCCCTGTATTCGGATGGAAAGATGGCCGCGAATGATACTCCGCGCGTCCCTGCTTTGCATGATTGCCTGCTGATTGGAAGGCGGCGTTAAACTGCGGCTCACCTGATCCGGCAAAGACAACGATGGCACAGATGGAAAACAGCGGCGTACCAATCGAAGAAGACGACCTGGCAGCGCTTGAAACGCTCGCCGAAGGCTGGGCGATGGAGCATGGCGGCATGCCGCTGGAGGCGCTGGACGGCTTGTTTTCCGCGCTGATGGTTGGTCCCGCGCCGGCCGCGGGACCGCAGGATTACCTGCCGCTGGCGATGGGCGATGCGCGCCTGGGCGGCGCAGCCCAGCAGCAGGCCCATGCGTTGCTGGCCCAGCTGTGGAGCCACGTGAAGTGGCGGGTCGCGCAGCCGCTTGCCGATGAGGACGATGAATCGGACGAGGCGATGCAGCGCGATTTCGAGCTGCTGCCCTTCCTCGGGCTTCCCGCCCCGGAAGATGGCGAGCTGGGGCCGGACGATGACCCGCTGGCCTCTGTGCCGCAGGACTTTCCACTGGGTGCGCTGTGGGCGTCAGGCTTCCTCCAGGGTGTTGCCCTGCGCGCCAAAGGCTGGTCGGCGTGGGCCGCGGACGATGAGGATCTGGCCCGCGATCTTGAAGACCTGGCCCGCCTGACCCTGATCGATCCGGTCCAGGCTGGCGAACTGGGCATGGATTGGGAGGCCCGGTTCGACTTTGATGACCGCTGGGACCTGCTTTCTTCCGTTCCCGGCCTGTTGCAGGACCTGCATCTTGCGCAGTTGCAGGAAGCGCAGGTGCCGGTGCGGGGCAATGCGCAGCCCGGTCGCAACGATCCCTGCCCCTGCGGCAGCGGTCAGAAATGGAAGAAGTGCTGCGGCGCCAGCGTGCATTGATCCGGCCGCCGCGGGTGCCGCCCTACATTTAAACGATGGATTCCCTGACCCAGATATTGCTTGGCGCATCGGTGGCCGGCGCGATGGTGCCGGCCACCCATCGCCGGGCGGCGATGGGTGCGGGCGCGGTGCTGGGCACGCTGCCCGATCTGGATACGCTGCCCCTGCTGTTGCTGACCGACAACCCGATCGCCCTGATGACGTTGCATCGGGGCGTCAGCCATTCGCTGCTGGTGCTGCCGCTGGTGGCATGGGCGATCTGGTGGTTCTTCCGCCGCCGGGGTGGTCGCGTGGCACTGGCGCCCGGACGCTGGTTTTTGGCCATCCTGCTGGCCCTGGTGACCCATCCACTGCTGGATGCGTTCACCGTCTACGGCACCCAGTTGCTGTGGCCGCTGCCGATGCGGCCGGTGATGTGGTCAACGGTGTTCATCATCGATCCCGCCTATTCGCTGTGGCTGCTGCTGGGCAGCGCGCTGGCGCTGTACGCAGGGCCACGCGCGCTGGGACAGCGGGCGCTGGTGCTGGGTCTGGCCTTGAGTACGGTGTATCTCGGCTGGTCGCTGCTGGCCAAAGGCATGGTGGAACGCGAAGCCGAGCGCTCACTGGCGGCGATCGGCCTGCAGGATGCGCCGCGGTTCTCCGTGCCGATGCCGCTCAACACGCTGCTGTGGCGGGTGGTGGCGCTGACCCCGGAGGGCTTCGTTGAAGGCGAGCGCTCGCTGGTCGCCGACAGCGGCCCGATCACCTTCCACCATTACCCCTCCGACAACAGCGCGCTGGCGGCCGCCGCCGGGCTTGCCGATGTCCAGCGACTGGCGTGGTTCAACCATGGCTTCATGAAGGCGCGGGTTGAAGATGACCGTCTGCTGCTGAGCGACCTGCGCATGGGGGCCGAGCCGGACTACAGCTTCACCTTCATCGTTGCCGAGCGCGATGGCGGCGATTGGCGCGTCATCGACCCCGAACAGCTGCCCATGCAGCTGCCACAGGGAGGGCTCGCCGGGCTGTGGGAGCGGATCTGGAATGCCCCGGACACATCCGATCCCGCGATGGCGCGGAACGTGCAGACGCCGCCGGAAGCTCAGGCAGCCGCCGACAGTCCCGGAGCGACTCCGGCCGCCAGCGCGTCGAAATAGTCGCGGGTCAGGCGGATCTGCGCGTCCGCGGTTTCGGCCTGGTTGACCACCGCGCGGAAGGCACGGTTCTCCGGGCGGTCCTTGGCATACCAGCCCAGGTGCTTGCGGGCGATCCGGACGCCGGAATGTTCTCCGTAGAAGGTGTGCAGGGCCTGCAGGTGCCCGATCAGCACGTCGCGCACTTCCGGCAATGATGGCTCGGGCAGGTGTTCGCCGGTGGCCAGGTAATGGGCGATCCCGCGGAAGATCCACGGCCGGCCCTGGGCGGCGCGGCCAATCATCAGCGCGTCGGCGCCGGTGGCACGCAGCACGTGGGCGGCCTTTTCCGCCGAGTCGATGTCGCCATTGGCGATCACCGGGATGGAAAGGTCCTGCTTGATCGCGGCAATGGTGGCGTATTCGGCCTCGCCCTTGTAGTGCTGGTCGCGGGTGCGTCCGTGCACCGCCAAGGCGGCGATGCCGCTGTCCTGGGCGATGCGGGCGATCCGCGGCGCGTTGCGATGCTCCGCATCCCATCCGGTACGGATCTTCAGCGTCACCGGCACATCCACGGCGGCCACCACGGCCTCCAGGATGCTGGCCACCAGCGCCTCATCGCGCATCAGCGCCGAACCGGCCCAGGCGCTGCACACCTTCTTGGCCGGACAGCCCATGTTGATGTCGATGATCTGCGCGCCCTGATCGGCGTTGTGCCGGGCCGCATCCGCCATCACCTGCGGCACGGTGCCAGCGATCTGCACGCTTACCGGATCCGGTTCGCCGGCGTGGTCCATGCGTCGCAGGGATTTCTCCGTATGCCACAGGCTCGGATCGCTGGTGGTCATTTCCGACACCGCCAGCCCGGCGCCCAGCTGCTTGCACAGCTGCCGGAACGGCTTGTCGGTGACCCCCGCCATCGGCGCGAGGATCAGCCGGGGTGCAATGCGGTGGCTTCCAATCTGCATGGTGGAATTGTCGCCGATCCCGCTGCGCGCCGCCGGCCGTGATCTGGAAAGCCGCGGGCCGTAGAGGTCCGGTCAGTTGGCGTGGATCTGGAAGCGTTGCCGCACCTGCCCAGCCGTAGGCATGGAGGCTGCGGCGCCAGCGCACTCCGTGGACAGGGCCGCGAAACAGGCGGCAAAGCGCACGTGGCGGGCAAACGGCTGCCCGTCGCCGCTGGCCAGTCCCGCGGCCAGCGATCCGTTGAAAGCGTCACCGGCACCGGTGGTGTCCACGGTGGCGACGCGCTCGGCCGGCACCCGGTAGTGGCTGTCGACGTCGCCGAGCAAGCGGTCCGGCGGATGCGAAACGAAAGCGCCCATCTCGCCCAGGGTCACCACCACGCTGCCATGCGGCAGCAGGGCCCGGCACAGGGCATGCAGGGCCTCGGGCTGCAGCCCGGCGATGCTGGTCGGATCAACCGCGCCATGGCTGTGGGCCTGCAGCAGGGCGGAGAACTCGGTTTCGTTGGGGGTGATGAGGTCGGAAGCGGCCAGAAGTTCTGCGCCCACCGGGGCATTGGCGGGCGCCGGGTTGAGCATGGCCATGCCGCCACCTGCGCGGACCGACTGCAGGGCCGCGAGTATCGACGCGGGCGGGGATTCAAGCTGGGCAAGTACCACGCGCGCGGCACGCAGAGCAGCTTCCTGCGCTTGTACAAATGCCGCATCCAGCGCGGCGTTGGCGCCCGGGCCGATCACGATCGAGTTGCGACCCGCGGCATCGGTATAGATTCCGGCGGTGCCGGTGGGCGCGTCGGCCAGCAGCACGTGCAGGTCGATCCCGTCGGTTGCAGCCAATTCCCTGGCCAAGGCCCCGCCGGCATCGTCGCCCAGGGCGCAGATGAAGCTGGTTTCCGCCCCTGCGCGTCGCGCCGCCACCGCCTGGTTGAACCCCTTGCCGCCTGGTCCGGTGGCGTATTCACCGGCCAGGGTCTCGCCCGGCCGCGGCAGGCGCGGCGCATGCCAGACGTGATCGACATTGAAGGAGCCGACGACGGCGACGCGGGCGCTGCTCATGGAATCAGGCAAGCTCAGGCCAGATTGGTCAGAACGCCGGCAATGGTGGCGGTCATCATGGTCACGATGGAGCCGCCGAGCACCGCGCGCAGACCTAACTTGGCCAGCTCGGCGCGGCGGGTGGGCGCGATGCCGCCAATGCCACCGATCTGGATCGCGATCGAGCTGAAGTTGGCGAAGCCGCACAGCGCGTAGGTGGCGATCAGGGTTCCCTGCGGCCCCAGGCTCACGCCATCCACGTTGCCGCGGATGATCTCGCTCAGCTGCACGTAGGCGACAAATTCGTTGAGCACCACTTTCGTGCCGATCAGCCCGCCCACGGTGGAGGCCTCCTGCCACGGCACGCCGATGACCCAGGCCAGCGGCGACAGCAGGACACCCAGCAGCGCGGACAGGTCGGTTGGCCGACCCAGCAGTTCCTCCAGACCGGTGGCCTGTCCCAGCCACACCAGCGGCCAGTTGAACAGGGCAATCAGGGCAATGAACGCCAGCAGCATCGCGCCCACGTTCAAGGCCAGCTTCAGGCCCTCGGCGGCGCCGGTGGCGGCGGCGTCGATCACGTTTGCGGTGCTGTGCTCCACCTCGACCCGCACCGAACCCATGGTCAATGGGGTTTCGGTTTCGGGCTTGAGGATCTTGGCGATCACGATGGTGGCCGGTGCCGCCATCACGCTGGCGGTGATCAGGTGGCGGGCGAAGTAGGCCTGCTGCACCGGGTCGTCCCCGCCGAGCAGGATCACGAAGGCGCCCAGCACCCCGCCGGCGATGGTGGCCATGCCCGACACCATCACGGTGAGCAGCTCGGACTGGGTCATCTGCGGCACGTAGGGGCGGATCACCAGCGGCGCTTCGGTCTGGCCGACAAACGTGTTGGCACTCACCGCCAGCGTCTCCGCGCCGGACACCCGCATCAGCCGGGTCATGCCCCAGGACATGGCCTCCACGATCTTCTGCATGATGCCCACGTGGTAGAGCACGCTCATCAGGCTGGCGAAGAAGATGATCGTGGGCAGCACCTGGAAGGCGAAAATGAAGCCGAAGCGCGAGGTGTCGGTGAAATCACCGAAGATGAAGCTGGCACCCTCGCCGGTGAACGCCAGCAGGCCGACGAAGCCGCGGGAAATCGCCCCGATCACCGCGCCGAAGTAGGGCGCTGTCAGTACCGTGGCCAGTGCGGCGACCGGCAGGGCGGTGGTTGTGATGCGCTCCACCCGCTCGGGAGCGCCACCAGTACGGCGGGTGATGGATGCCATCACGATCAGCAGCGCGGTGATCACCCAGCCCGCAACCGCCAGCCGCGGCAGCCACTGCAACAGCGCCGGGCTGACCGAACCCAGCCAGCCGAGGAACCGGTCACCCAGCAGAACCAGGGTGGCGAACACGATCTGCAGCACCAGTCCGGTGCCCACCAGCGACCAGGACACGCGACGCTTGTTGTCGGAGAACAGCCAGGTGATTCCCACCAGCACAGCCAGCCCCACCAGGCCGAAACCGACCCGCATCAAACCTTCCATCGTTGCCCCTGGGCACGCAGTCAATCAGGCAGGTTAGGCGAGGGAGGGCGGCACGGCAATATCGACCTTGGCCGGAAAGGCCGGAATTCAGCCATCGCGGGCCACGACCCGGTTGCGTCCGGCCTGTTTGGCCTGCTGCAGCCGCCGGTCCGCAGAACGCAGCAGGGTTGAGGTGGAGTCGCCGTCCTGGGGCCAGGCCGCCAGCCCTGCGCTGAACGCGAGCCGGTGCGGGTCTGTACCCCGTCCGGACAGGAATGGGCGTTCATTGAGCAGAAGCCGGGTGCGGTCCAGCCGCTCCCATGCGCTGCCGATCGGTGAGGCGAGCAGCAGCACGAACTCCTGGCCGCCAATCCGGGCCAGATGCTCGTTCTCCTCCAGCATCTGCTCCAGCTGTGCGGCCACCTGGCGGATCGCGCGGTCGCCGCTCTGGTGCCCGGCGTCGTCGTTGATGCGGCGGAAACTGTCCAGATCCAGCAGTGCAAGGGTCAGTGAAGCGCCACTACTGCGTGTTGATTCAAAGATCCGCGGCATGCTCTGCAGCAGCCACGCGCGGTTTGGCAGCCCGGTCAGCCCGTCACGCCCGGACATCTGCACCAGTCGCTGCATGCGGTAGACGATGGTGGCGGTCACCACAGTCACCAAAAGCAGCAGGACCACCCGCTGCATCTGGTCTCCGATGGACGCCGTGCCGTAATCCACCGACACCAGCAGCTCGGCCGGGGTCACGGCAAGGATCACTGCGGCCAACAGCGCGTACTGCACCGTGGCCAGGGCGCCGATGTACAGCGTCAGGCGGCCGTCATGGCGCAGCGCGGTGAGCAGGATCGCAATGACATAGAAACACCACACCACCAGGCTGCCGGTGCCAGCCACCGGGTCGTTGAAGGCAAGAGCGGCCAGGACGCAGCTGGTGGCGGTGACATCCCAGATGCTGCTGGCCAGGGGCAGCCAGCGGTGCCGCCGGGCATTGCGGGCCAGGGCCAGCCACACCTGGGCGAAAATGTTGGCCACCAGCGCGGAGGTCAGGCCGATCATCGCTTCGCGCACGGTGCCGCCGCCAAGCAGCAGCAGGACAGGAAGCAGCAGGGCAATCGCACACCCGACCGCCCGCACGCGGGCCACCAGCAGTTCACCATCGGCGCCCATTTCCAGCGCGAGCTGGTCCGGTCGTGCCAGCAGCTCGCTGATGATCCTGGATGGCGCTTTGCCCAGATCGCGCATGCCCGATGCAGCTCCCTTTCCCCTCGCCGAGCATAGCGCGACGCGATCCGGTGTCAGCACACGGGTTGACAGGCAAATGAGAATCATTAACATCACTCGCCCTGGCCAACTGGAACTGTCCGATGCTTTCCGTCCCCTCATGTGACGAAAATCCGGGTTCCGGCTCCACCGGAATCGACGCGCGCAGCCCTTCCCCCTCCGCCCCGGGCGCGTCCGAGCTGGACAGCGCCCGTCTGCTGCAGGGCCAGCGCGAAGTGCTCATCCGCCATGGCGGCGAGTGCTACCGCTTGCGCCACACCCGTAACGACAAGTTGATCCTGACCAAGTAACCGCGGGGCACCGATCCGGTGCTCCGATTCCAAGGCCCGCCCGCCCTCCGGTCTCCCCGGACGCCAGCTGCCGCCCGCGATCGATCCATGCGAGCCTGCAATGCGTCCGAGTTGTCTGTTCCTTGCCTTTTGTGCGGTCCTGTCTGCGACCGCCGCTGCCGTTGAACCTGGATCCGGGGCCGACCCGGGGACGGCCCCCGTGGCCACCGATTTCCACCGGGTGGTGGTGACCGCCACCCGCACCGCGCGCGCCATCGTCGACGTGCCCAATACGGTCGACGTGATCGAGCGGGAGCGGATGGACGAGCTGCTCGTGCGCGATCTCAAGGACCTGTTCCGCTACGAACCCGGGGTGACCGTCACCGCCTCCTACGGCCGCTTCGGCATCGGCGACATCCGCATCCGCGGCCTGGGCGGCAACCGCGTGCGCATCCTCACCGACGGCGTGCCGGTGCCCGATGCCTTCGACATCGGCAGCTTCTCCAACGCCAACCGCAACTTCGTCGACCTGGGCACGCTCAAGCGGATCGAGGTGGTGCGCGGGCCCGGCAGTTCGCTGTACGGCTCGGACGCGCTGGGCGGGGTGGTGTCGTTCGTGACCAGGGATCCCGCGGACTACCTGCGGCCGGGCAGGGATGCCCACTTCGGCTTCAAGCTGGGCCTGGAGAGCGACTGGGACGGCCTGTTCGCCGGCGCCACCGCGGCCCTGGGCGGCGAGCGCTGGTCAGGCCTGCTGGCCGTGGGCCACCGCCAGGGCCGCGAAGCGGAGAACATGGGCGACAACGACGGCATCGGCGCCGCCCGCACCGTGCCCAATCCGCAGCGCCGCGACGGGCGCAGCGTGCTTGGCAAGCTGGTATTCGAACCGGCCGCCGGCCAGCGCTTCCGGCTCACCGTGGAGGGCAACGAGGACAGCGCCGACACCGACATGCTGAGCATGCGCGGAGTGCAGGGCCTCACCGGCGCGGACAACCTGGACGTGCGCGCCGATGACCACCAGACCCGCGCCCGCGTGGCTCTTGTCCACGAGGTGGACGCGCTGGGCGCGAGATTCGCCGATGCGCTGGACTGGACGTTCTATCGCCAGGACAGCGAGACCACCCAGGATACGTTCGAGGAGCGGCGCACCGCCGCCGGCGTGCACGAGCGGCGCGACCGCAGCTTCAACTTCGATCAGCGTGCGTACGGGCTGCAGGCCAACCTGTACAAGTCGTTCGCCACCGGCGGCGCGCGCCACGCGCTGACTTGGGGCATCGACGCCTCGCGCACCCGCACCCGGCAGAAGCGCGACGGGCTGGTGACCAACCTGGCCACCGGCGCCACCAGCAACGCGATGCTGCCCGACGTGTTCCCGGTGCGTGACTTCCCGGTCAGCACGACGACCACGTACGCGCTCTACGCCCAGGACGAGATTGCAATCGGCGACGGCGGCTTCCGGCTGGTGCCGGGGCTGCGGGTGGACCGCTACGAGCTGCGGCCGGAGCGGGACGACATCTTTGCCGAAGACAACCCGGGCGTGGCGGTGAGCGACCTCACCCGGACCCAGGTCTCGCCCAAGCTTGGCGCGGTGTGGAAGTTCGACGGCGGCTGGTCGCTGTTCGGCGGCTACGCGGGCGGTTTCCGGGCGCCGCCCTACAGCGACGTCAATATCGGCTTTACCAACGTCATGTTCGGCTACACCGCGATCGCCAATCCGGACCTGCGGCCGGAGACCAGCGACGGGCTCGAAGCCGGCGTGCGTTACGCAGGCGAGGCGGTGTACGCGGGGCTGACCGGATATTACAACCGCTACGAGGATTTCATCGAGTCGCTGCGCTTCGTCGGCTTCAACGGCCAGGGCCTGATGGTGTTCCAGTCGCAAAATGTGTCCGAGGCGCGCATCCGCGGCGCAGAGCTGAAGGCGGGTGTGGACCTGGGCGCGCTGTCGCCGGCTTGGCAGGGGTGGTCGCTGCGCGGCGCGGCGGCGTGGTCGCGCGGCGAGGACCGTACCGCCGGCGTCCCGCTGGACTCGGTGGACCCGCGCACCGCCACTCTCGGCGTGGCATATGACGCCGCTGGCTGGGGCGCAGAGCTGGCTGGCCGCTTTGTGGCCAGCAAGGACCGCGTGTCCGACCCCGAGCTGTACCGCACCCCCGGCCACGCCGTGTTCGACCTGTATGCGCACTGGGACTTCGGCCCGGGCCTGCGGGTGAACGCCGGCGTACGCAATCTCGCCGACCGCAGGTACTGGGCGGCCGGAGACCTTCCGCTGGCCGTTGCCACCAGCGGCGTGCTGGACCGCTACACCTCCCCCGGCCGCAGCGTCGCGGTCAGCCTTTCGGTGGAGCTTTGATTCTTCCGCAACCCATCCAGACGAGAACCCTGCCAATGAAACCGGAACTGCTTTTCAAGCTGGCACTGCTGGCACTGCTGTCCTGCGGCGTCGCCGCCGCCTCCGAACCCCTGCCGTCCGATCCGCAGCGCGACCGCGAGGCCATTCTTGCCATGCAAGGCGAATACACGGTGGACTTCATGTTCGATGAAACCGTGCTCCTGGCAGAAGGCTACGAGCGCATGGAGCCGCAGCGCAGCGGCGGCGACGAGGTGGTGATCGTGGTCGAGGACTCGCCCGGCAAGGTCGTGCTGCAGCACATCCTGGTGCACCAGCCGACCGGACACGTGACCAAGCACTGGCGCCAGGACTGGATCTACGAGGCGCCGCAGCGGTGGGAGTTCACCGACGAGCTGACCTGGCAGGTGCGCGACATCCCGGCTGAAGTCACGAAGGGCGCCTGGACCCAGTGCGTCTACGAGGTCAACGACGCGCCGCGCTACTGCGGCACCGGGCGCTGGAACCACCGTTACGGGGTGGCCACCTGGACTTCTGATCGCACCTGGCGTCCGCTGCCGCGCCGCGAGTACACCAAGCGCAACGACTACAACGCGCTCAACGTGGAGAACCGCCACACCATCGTCGCCGGTGGCTGGACCCACGAGCAGGACAACACCAAGGTGGTGCGGCGGGCCGACGGCAGCACCGAGCGCACGATCGCACGCGAGGTCGGCTTCAACGACTACATCCGCACCGGTGAGCTTGAGTTCGCCCCCGCCTACGCCTACTGGGACGCCACCGCCGGCTACTGGGCCCGGGTGCGCGAACGCTGGGACGCGCTGCTGTGGCAGGGACCGGGCATGCGCCTGAAGACCGGGGTCGACGGCATGGAGCTGATCATGCCGCTGTTCGAGCAGGCCGGGCGCGTGGAGGAGGGCGAACAGGTCAGCGACGCCGAGATCGATGCGGCGTTCGTTGAATGGGTGGAGCCCGTTGGTTGATAGAGCGACGGTCGCGTGGGTCAGTACATGACCCACGCGTTCCTTGCGTCGCGCTTTCCATCGCCCAGGAGAACAACCATACTTTTCTTCGACCGCCGAGCCGGCGGGGGGAAATGGAGAGGTCTGATGGGAGCGACAGGATTCCTGGCGGTGGTGCTGTTGGTGGCCGGCGTCATTGTGTTGTTCAAAACGGTGCGCATGGTGCCGCAGGGTTATGAGTGGACCGTGGAACGCTTTGGGAAATACACCCACACCATGACTCCCGGGCTGCATTTCCTGGTGCCGGTGGTTTATGGGGTCGGCCGCAAGATCAACATGATGGAACAGGTGCTGGACGTTCCCAGCCAGGACGTGATCACCAAGGACAACGCAGTGGTGCGGGTGGACGGGGTGGTGTTTTTCCAGGCGCTGGACGCGGCCAAGGCGGCCTACGAGGTGGCCAACCTGGAAATCGCCACGATTGCCCTGGTGCAGACCAATATCCGTACGGTGATCGGTTCGATGGATCTGGATGAGTCGCTCTCCAACCGCGAAAAGATCAACGCCCAGCTGCTGGACGTGGTGGATCACGCCACCAATCCCTGGGGCATCAAGGTCACCCGCATTGAAATCCGCGACATCCAGCCGCCGCGCGACCTGGTGGATTCGATGGCCAGGCAGATGAAGGCCGAGCGCGAGCGCCGTGCGGTGATCCTTGAGGCTGAAGGCCACCGTCAGTCCGAAATCCTGCGCGCCGAAGGTGAGAAGCAGGCGGCAATCCTCGAGGCGGAAGGCGAGAAGGAATCCGCCTTCCGCGAAGCCGAGGCCCGTGAGCGCCTGGCCGAAGCCGAGGCCAAGGCCACGCAGCTGGTGTCCGACGCGATCGCCCAGGGTGATGTGCAGGCGATCAACTACTTCATTGCCCAGAAGTACGTGGAAGCGTTCGAGAAGCTGGCCACTGCGCCCAACCAGAAGTTCGTGCTGATGCCGATGGAGGCGACGGGGCTCATCGGCTCGATCGCCGGTGTTGCCGAGATCGCGCGCGAGGCGCTGGGCAAGCAGCAGGATGCGACCCAGGCGCGGGTTGCCACGCGGCGGGAAGGCTGACCGTGCGCTGGGAGGTGGTGGTCTGGGGCGCGGTGGCGCTGCTGCTGTTCGCCGCCGAGGCCTTGGCGCCGGGCGCTTTCATGCTGTGGATGGGCTTTGCCGCTGCCGCGCTGTTCGTGGCGGTGCTGGCGGTGCCGGGCATTCCCCTGCTGGCCCAGGTAGCCGCCTTCGTGGTGCTGAGCTTTGTCTCGATCCAGATCTACAGGAAGTGGTTCCGGCACCGGGCGCGCGAAAGCGACCGGCCCACGCTCAACCGGCGCGCTGCCCAGCACGTGGGCCGGGTGGTGGCGCTGGAGACGGCCATCGTCGCGGGCCGCGGCAGGGTCAAGATCGGTGATGCGTTCTGGGTGGTGGAAGGCACGGACATGGCCGCGGGCGCGACCGTGCGCGTGGTGGGTACCGATGGGGTGAGCCTGCACGTGGAGCCGGCGGGGCCGACGGCCGCCAACTAGGGCCGTATCTGGGATAATGCGGAGCTCCGCCCACACAACAACAGGTGCGCCATGCTCCGCAAGACCGTCCTCAACGAAACCCACCGCGCCCAGGGCGCGAAAATGGTCGACTTCGGCGGTTGGGACATGCCGCTCAACTACGGCTCGCAGATCGAAGAGCACCATCAGGTGCGTCGTGCGGCCGGCATGTTCGACGTGAGCCACATGGCGGTGATCGACGTGTTCGGCCCCCAGGCGCGCGAATTTCTGGAGCGCCTGTTTGCCAACTCGATCAACAAGCTGAAGAAGCCCGGGCGCGCGCTGTACACCTGCATGCTCAACGAGCAGGGCGGGGTGATCGACGACGTGATCGTGTACCTGTTGGACGACAACCGCTACCGGATGGTTGCCAACGCCGGTACCCGCGACAAGGACCTGGCCTGGATCGGCACGCAGGTGCGGGACTTTGACGTGGAAGTGCGCGAGCGCACCGAGCTGGCGGTGATCGCCGTGCAGGGTCCGCAGGCACGTGATGCGGTCATTGGCCTGCTGGCCGAGGCCGACCGCGAGGCCATTACCGTGCTGGGCCGTTTCGCCGCGATTGAAGCCACGGCGCTCAGCGGCGCGCGCATGTTCATCGCCCGCACCGGCTATACCGGCGAGGACGGCTTTGAAGTGATGCTGCCCGACGCCGACGCAGTGGCGTTCTGGAACGCACTGGTGGAAGCCGGGGTGAAGCCGGCTGGCCTGGCTGCCCGGGACACGCTGCGACTGGAGGCCGGCATGAACCTCTACGGCCAGGACATGGACGAGGATGTAACCCCGTACGTGGCCGGGCTCGGCTGGACCGTTTCGCTGGATGAAGGGCGTGATTTCATTGGCCGCAAGGCGCTCGAGGCGCAGCAGGCGCAGGGCGTGCCGCAGCAGCTGATCGGCCTGGTGATGGACGATCGCGGTGTGCTCCGCCATGGCCAGCGCGTGCTGACCGATGCAGGCGAGGGGCAGATCCTGTCCGGCACGTTCTCACCCACCATCGGCAAGGCCATCGCCTTTGCGCGCGTGCCCGCTGGTGAGCCGGGGCAGGTGCGCGTGGACCTGCGCGGGCGTGAAGTGCCGGTGCGCACCGTGCGTTTTCCGTTCGTGCGTGAAGGCAAGGTGCAGCCCGGCATCGAGCAGTAATGCACGCGCTCCCGCTGCCCCGTACGGCGGCGCGGGGCTACACTAGACCCGTTCCTTTTCCCACACACAAACCGATCCGGAGCCAACCATGAGCGAGATCCCAGGCGATCTTAAATTCCTCAAGTCCCACGAGTGGGCACGCGTCGAAGAAGGCGGCAAGGTCACGGTTGGCATTTCAGAGCACGCACAGGAATCGCTGGGTGATCTGGTGTATGTCGACCTGCCCGAAGTTGGCGACACCGTCGAGGCAGGCAGCACCGTCGCCGTAGTGGAGTCGGTCAAGGCCGCTTCCGATATCTACACGCCGGTGTCCGGCACCATCGTGGCAGTCAACGAAGATCTTTCCGACACGCCCGAGACCATCAACGAGGACGCCTTCGGCAAAGGCTGGATCTTCGTGGTCGAGGCGGACAACCTGGACCCGATCAAGGAGATGCTTGATCCGGATGCCTACACCGCCCAGCTGGACGACTGAGCAGCAGTCGTCAACGCCAGGCAGCTGATGAGGCTGCCTGGCAAAGCCAATGCGAATGCCGGCCAAGTGCCGGCATTTGTGTGTTCGGGGTTTGCGCATTTGCGGCGCAAACCGCCTTGTGCAATGCAGGAACGGCATGTTGAACGTGACCGCATGGCAACCGGCAAGGTGCGTACATGTCATCGACGTAAGCACGGCGTCGCGCACTGCCAAAGCGTCGGTCAGCGTTGATGATGACAAAGGCGGGAGGCTTCAAAACACCTTGTAAACAGGTCTTTCGTGATGTGTCTTCGTCGAGTGTGCTGATGGTGTGACCAGGTGGCATGGCCAGCATGCAATCACCGCGGGGGCCTTGTGCATGCCTTGGCCGCCCGTCTTTCAGCAGCGTTGATGTTTGCGGGTGTTGACAGTCTAAATTGCCATGATTAGGTTTCGCCCAAGCAGGCAATGGCTGCAACAGACGAGTGACAGGCATCAACGCGAACGAAGCCGGGACAGTCAGACCTTCCGCCATCAGCGACAAGTCGGTGGTAGCAGGCTTCGCCTCCGGCAACAGCCATTCCCCGATCAACATCGCACCCGTGGCGTATCCCGCTGCGGGTGTTTTTCATTCCGCATGCGCAAGCCGGATTGTCGCAGTCAGTGCCAAGGCACCCAGCAACTGGGCCGACAGGTAGCAACGCGAAGTTCAACGACGAGGAGAGCCAACACATGGCCACGAAGAAAGCTGCAAAGAAGCGCGCCGCCACCAAAAAGGCGGCCAGGAAAGTAACGACGAAGAGTGCGGTCGCCAAGAAGACCGCCAGCAAGGTTGCCAAGAAGGTCGCGAAGAAGACTGCAGCAAAGAAAGTGGTCAAGAAGGCTGTAGCCAAGAAGAGCGCTGCGAAGAAGGTTGCGAAGAAGGCCTCAGCCAAGAAGGTTGCGGCCAAGAAGGCGACGAAGAAGGTCGCCAAGAAAGCCGTGGCAAAAAAAGTAGCGAAGAAGGCCACCAAAAAGGCAGCGACAAAGAAGGCCACCAAAAAGGCAGCGACAAAGAAGGTCGCCAAGAAAGCAGCCGTCAAGAAAGCCACAAAGAAAGTAGCTAAGAAGGCGGTAGCCAAAAAGGTAGCCAGGAAAGCAGCCGTCAAGAAGGCCACCAAGAAGGTCGCAAAGAAAGCTGCAACCAAGAAGGTAGCCAAGAAGGCAGCGGTCAAAAAAGCCACCAGGAAGGTTGCCAAAAAGACTGCAACGAAGAAGGCCGCCAGCAAGACCGCAGCCAAGAAGGCGACCAAGAAAGCGACGAAGAAGGTAGCCAAGAAGGCCACAGCTAAAAAGGCGACCACGAAGGTCGCCAAGAAAGTTGCCAAAAAAGTCGCCAGGAAGGCAGTGAAGAAGGCCGGGCCGGCTCGCGCCGCCAAGAAGGTGGTGCCGCCGCGCGTGATCCAGGATGCGCCCAAGCCCCTGATGTAAGGGCGCACGGGCGAGACGCGCTCAAGCTCCCTCTCCGCAAGACCAGGCGGAGAGGGAGCTTTTTTATGGGCAATCGATCAGTGGTGAGCGATCAGTAAGGCTGGGCGTGTGACACGGTGGCGGAAGCGCCGCCCTCAGACTGCGCATCTTCGCTGCCGTAGCGGGTGTCCGTATCGGCATCGGCGTCCGGATCGTAGTCGTAGTCGACCGCCAGCCAGCGCTGGTTGGACAGACCGATGGCGCGATCGAGGATGGTCGGCATCAGGCCCGAAGGCAGCGAGCTGCCGCTGTTCCACAGGATCACCACGCCAATGTCGCGCTCCGGCAGGATCGCCATCGCCCCGCGATAACCCTGCACCGCACCGCCATGGAACACCATGCGGTGCCCCGAATAATCATAGATCCGCCAGCCCAGGCCGTAGCCCGCGGCGTTGAGTCGCTGCTGGCGCCAGGAGCCGCTGCGCCCGCGCATTTCACCCGGGGTGCCAACGATGGGCGCGTGCAGGGTGGACAGCAGCGGTGCCGGGAGCACATCGGGCCGGTAGCCCATGTGGGCAATCAGCCACTGGGCCATGTCTGAAATGCTGGCGTTGACGCCCGCTGCCGGAGCCACCCGGTAATAGGTGGGCTTGGGCGTGAGAGAGGTCCAGCCGCGGCCTGCGCGCACGTGCGGTTTGGCCCAGCGCGGACTGTTCTGGATCCCGTCCAGGCCATAGCTGGCATCGTGCATGCCCAGCGGCTTGAACAGCCGGCGCGAGACCGCTTCGCTGAAGAACTGGCCCGAGGTGGCGAACACCACATCGCCCACCAGGCTGAAGGCAACGTTCTGATAGCCATAGCAGTCGCCCGGCTCGCAGGTCATCGGAGCCTGCGACAGCTGCTGTACCAGGGCGTTGTACTCGGCGCCGCGTTCGATGTCGCGGTCATAGGTATGCCGGCCGAGGCCGACGCGGTGGCTGAGCACATCGGCTACGGTGATCTTCCCGGCGGCTTCGGGGTTGGACATGCGCAGGCCGGGCAGGTAATCCACCACGCGGCTGTCCCAGCGCATCGCGCCCTCGGACACCAGCATGCCGGCGACGGTGCCGGCAAACGACTTGGACAGCGAAGCCAGGCGGAACACGGTATGGGCATCCACCGGCTCGGCCGCCTTGACGTCGGTAATGCCGTAGCCGCGCGCGCTCAATACCTGTCCGTTGTGGACGATGGCCA
Source organism: Luteimonas qiangzhengi (assembly GCF_039548515.1). Taxonomy (NCBI): domain Bacteria; kingdom Pseudomonadati; phylum Pseudomonadota; class Gammaproteobacteria; order Lysobacterales; family Lysobacteraceae; genus Luteimonas; species Luteimonas qiangzhengi. The sequence goes on from NZ_JBCLVE010000010.1 coordinate 194,095, forward strand.
TCGCCAGGCCCGGGACGCGCTGGCCCTCGACCAGGGCGTCGGCCATGGCTTCGAACTCGCGTACGTCGAAACCTTCGGCCAGCGGCAGGCGCTCTTCAGGCGGCGGCATCTGCGTGGGCCGGCCATCGGTTGGAGCGGGGAAGGCCGACATGGTTTCAGGAAACGCGACGCTCTCCACCGGCGTCTGCGCTGCGGTGCCAAGCGCGAGCGGCATCAACATGCCAATCAGTCCCAGCTGCCAGGCCGAAAGGGCTGGCCAACGGTCCCGGCGTGTCTTCACTTTCATCGGGTCTATCCCCTGCGTATGCTTGCCTGCAGAACGATCATAAGCGCGTCAAAAACCGTTTGCATGAATAAGGGGAGCTTTGATGGGTAGTACGTTGATTATCCTGGTATTGCTTGGCGCGGTCGCAGTGGTTGTCCTGTGGGGTGTGGGCATCTACAACGGCCTGGTCACTGCCCGCAACGCCTTCAAGAACGCGTTTGCCCAGATCGACGTGCAGCTGCAGCGCCGATTCGACCTGATCCCCAATCTGGTGGAGACCGCGCGCGCCTACATGGGCCATGAGCGCGAGACGCTGGAGGCCGTGACTGCCGCGCGTACCGCCGCGCAGTCGGGACTGGCGGCGGCCAAGGCCAACCCGGGCGATCCGGAAGCCATGGCCACGCTTGCCGCCACCCAGGGCCAGCTCAACGGCGTGCTGGGCCGGCTGATGATGGTGGCCGAGGCCTATCCGGACCTGAAAGCCAACCAGAACATGATGCAGCTGACCGAAGAGCTGACCAGCACCGAGAACCGGGTTGCCTTCTCCCGTCAGGCTTTCAACGATTCGGTGATGGCCTACAACAACAAGCGCGAGGTGTTTCCTTCCAGTGTGGTTGCGGGCATGTTCAATTTCGCCCCGGCAGCGCTGCTTGAGATCCCGGCCGACCGCGCCGAGGTGCGCGAGGCGCCGAAGGTGCAGTTCTGACGAGTCGTCACGCCGGCTCATCCATGAACTTCTTCGAACGCCAGAACCAGGCACGCCGCAACACCACGCGGCTGGTCGTGCTGTTTGCGCTGGCAGTGGTGGGAATAGTGGTGGCAGCCTGCGTGGCAGTCGCCCTGGTCGTTGGTCCCGATCCGGCCGCGCTGGCCGGCACGGCGATCATCACCGGCGGCATCATCGGGCTGGGGTCGCTGTTCCGGATCTCCTCGCTCGGCAGCGGCGGTGGCGCGGTGGCCACCCAGATGGGCGGCGTACCAGTGGCCGAAGACACGCTGGATCCGCACCTGCGCCGGCTGCGCAACGTGGTGGAGGAGATGTCGATCGCCTCCGGCGTGCCGGTGCCGAAGATCTACGTGATGGAGAACGAGGCGGGAATCAACGCCTTCGCCGCCGGCTACTCGCCCTCGGACGCAGCGGTGGCGGTCACACGCGGTGCGCTGGACAAGCTCAACCGCGACGAGCTGCAGGGCGTGATCGCCCACGAATACAGCCATATTCTCAACGGCGACATGCGCCTGAACATCCGTCTGATGGGCGTACTGTTCGGCATCCTCATGCTGGGCCTGATTGGCCGCAAGATCATGCTGTACGGCGGTCGTTCACGTGAACGCGGCGCCGCCGTGGTCCTGATCGCGGCGCTGGCGGCAATCGTGATCGGCTACATCGGAATTTTCTTCGGACGCATGATCAAGGCCGGAGTGAGCCGCTCGCGCGAGGTGCTGGCCGATGCTTCGGCGGTGCAGTTCACCCGTCAGACCAGCGGCATTGCCGGCGCGCTGAAGAAGATTGCCGGCGTGCAGGAAGGGTCGCAATTCGCCCAGCGCGGCGAAGTGGAGGAAGTCAGCCACATGCTGTTCGGCGACGGCGTGGGACTGTCCGGGCTGTTCGCCACCCATCCGCCGATCCTGCAGCGCATCCAGGCGCTGGAGCCGGGGTTCCGGTCCGAGCAGCTGGAGCGGCTGCAGAAACAGTGGTTCAGTGCACCGCCCAACGGCCTGCAGGAGGACCTGCAGATGGGCCTGGCCCCGAGTGGAGAGTCGCTGCTGCCGGATGCGCGTATCGAACTCGACGTGACCCCGCCGATGGTTGCCGCCCAGGTGGCCAACCCGCGCGACGACGATTACCGGCGGGCGGACACCATCGTTTCGACCATGCCCGCCGAGCTGCGTGAGCTGGCCCGGCACCGTGATTCGGTGATGCCGCTGCTGCTGGGCCTGCTGCTGGACGATGAGGACGCCACGGTGCGCGGCCATCAGCACAGCGAAATCGAGGCCCGGCTGGGTGCGCCCATGGCCGAGGCCGCCGAATCGCTGCGCGCCGGTCCGCTGCTGGCCCTGCATCCGATGCACCGGCTGCCGCTGGCCGCGCTGGCGTTCCCGGTGCTGCGCCTGCGGCCGCGGCCGGAGCTGGAATCCTTCCTGGATACGGTCCACGCGGCGGTCCATACCGACAACCACGTGTCCCTGTTCGAATACTGCCTGGGCCAGCTGCTGGAAACCCAGGTGCGTGAATCGCTCAACCCGGCCGCGCATGCGCGCTTCGGCCGGCGCAAGCCGGTGGCGGTGAAGCGGGAGTTCTCGATCCTGCTGGCAGTTGTGGCCCAGGCCGGCCACCGCGATCCGGACGAGGCCCGGCGCGCCTACCTCGCCGGCCTGCAGCGGGTCCTGCCGCGCGATCACGTGCCCTACGAACCACCGGCACGCGGCGTGCTGGCGCTGGATGACGTGTGGGATCCGCTGGATCGACTGGATCCTTTGGCCAAGCAGCTGATGGTGGAGGCGCTCACCGCGGCCGCCATGCACGATGGCCGGGTCACGGTGGCCGAAGCCGAACTGCTGCGCACGATCTGCGGCGTGCTGCACTGTCCGCTGCCGCCCATGCTTGAACAGCAATGACGGTACTTTGAGCCCGGCCGACCTTGCGGCATACTCGGCTGTCCGGGCGTTTGATGATGGATCATCAAGGAGCACGACATGGACGTACTCGCCATCGCGATGGCGGCGCTGGCCACCCCGGGCCAGCATGACCGGCTGTTGCGACTGCACACCCCGCTGGGCGGCGACGTTCTGGTTGCCGAAACCCTGCTGGCACGCGAATCATTCGATCAGGGCGGCTTCCGCCTTGAACTGACCGCGCTGTCGGTTGACGCGCACCTGTCGCTGGACGACCTGATCGGCCAGCCGGTGCTGGTGGAGCTGCTGACGGCGGACTCCCGGGCCGACCTTCGTCCGTTCCACGGCCACGTCACCGACTGCGAAGTGCTCGGAAGCAACGGCGGCCTGGCGCGCTACCGCCTGGTGGTGGAGCCGTGGCTGGCGTTTCTCGGCCAACGCTTTGACAGCTACGCCTTCCAGGACATGACGGTGATCGAGATCGTCGAAGACCTGCTTGCCGACTACGCCCAGGCCGGTGCATTGGCACCGGCCTGGCGATGGGAGCTGGCCGATCGCGCGCTGTACCGAAAGCGCAGCCTGACCACCCAGTACGAAGAGAGCGACTTCGCCTTTCTGCACCGGCTGCTGGCGGACGAGGGCATCTTCTACTGGTTCGAGCATGCCGGTGCCGCGGATGACGCCACGCTGGGCAGCCACACCCTGGTGCTGTGTGATCACTCCGAGGCGTTTGCCGACGGCGGAGCGGTGCGTTTCCACCGTGCCGATGCCACCGAACGCGAGGATTCGATCCAGCAGTGGTCGCGTACGCGTCGGCTGCAGACCGGGCGCATTGAGCGCGCCAGCTGGGACTATCGCAGCCGTAGCCTGCGCCCGGCCTCGGCCGATGGGCAGGCACATGGGAGCGTGATGCCGGTCGATCAGGACACTGCCGGTCCTTATGCCTGGGTAGATGGCGCCCAGGGCGAGCTGCGCGCCCGGCGACAGGTGGAAGCGCTGCAGGTGCGCTCGCACGTCATCAATGGGCAGGGCACGTGGCGCCGGATGGCAACCGGACAGTCGTTCGAGTTGACCCAGCACCATGCCTCGCGTGACAGCGAAGTGCGGGAGTTCGTGTGCCTGGAAGTGATCCACCGGGCCCGCAACAACCTCGACGCCCAGGTGCACGATGCGCTGGAGCAGACGCTGGGTGCGGTGGCCATGGCCGACGCAGACCTGCCGGCGGGACTGTCAGTGGACAACATCGGTGTCGGGCGCGGGCTACTGGAAACAGGGGTCGAGACGGATTTCTATCGCAACCGCTTCACGGTGATTCCTGCTGACGTCGCCTATCGGCCCACCACTGCGGACGGTCATGGCATCCGGCTGCACCCAAAGCCCACCGTGCATGGCACCCAGAGCGCCATCGTGGTGAGCGACGGGGGGCCCCTGCTGACCGACCGCGACCACCGGATCAAAGTGCAATTCCCTTGGCAGCGCGGCGCGGATGCGAGCAGCGGCACCGCACATCCGGGTGGCGACGACAACGCGCCCGGCGATGGCGGCGCGTGGACCTGGGTCCGGGTAGCCACGCCCTGGGCCGGCGACAACTGGGGCGGTGTGGCGGTGCCGCGCAAAGGCCAGGAAGTGCTGGTGGCCTTCCTGGAAGGGGATATCGACCGTCCGGTGGTGATCGGCACCGTCTACAACGGTCGCGGTCAGGAAGACGCCCAGCACAACCAGCTGGCCGGCGGCGGAGCGGGAGCCACCGGCAACGCAGCGGCCTGGTTCGACGGCAACGACCACGCGGCCGTCTACACCGGTTTCAAGAGCCAGGCGCTCGCCAACAGTCAGGACGGCGGCGGCGGTTACCAGCTGCTGCGGCTTGACGACACGCCGGGGCAGGGGCGCGCGCAGGCCGCAACTACCCAGCACGCCACCACCCTGACGCTGGGTCACCTGAAGGGTGGACAGGACAACGTACGCGGGGCCGAACGCGGCTTCGGTACCGAATTATCTACCCAAGCCAGCGGCGCGATCCGTGCCGGTAGCGGCCTGCTGCTGACCACCGAGCCGGGCACACAGCAGCTGGCCGCAGGCGGTGCGCTGTCCCAGCTGACCGAAGGTGAGCAGCTGCTGCAGGCACTGGGGGATACCGCCGCGAGCCAAGAGGCCACGTTGCCTGAAGACCCTGAAACCCTGCCGGCCCAGCAGTCCCTGCAAGACGTGCAGGAGCACCTGCGCGCCACCCTCCAGGGCAGCGCAGCAGGTGGCGAGGGCGACACGGCAATTGGTGGCGGCGAGGGCGAAGTACCCGCCTGGGCCGCCCCACACCTGCTGGCCTCCAGCCCCGACGGCGTGATGACCCTGACCCCGGCCGACCAGGCCTGGGTCTCTGGAACGCAGACCACATTGGTGGCCGGCAGCGACCTGGACTGGGCCAGCCAAGGCGAGACGGTGATCGCCGCCGGCGGCGGCATCGCCCTGTTCACCCAGGGCAGCGACGCACCGGCCGGCAAACCCAACCAGGAAACCGGCATCGCCCTGCATGCCGCGCAGGGCAAGGTGAGCGCAAGAGCCCACAGGAACGAGGCGAAGGTGGCGGCCAAGCAGAGCGTCACTATCGCCAGCACCCAGGCCGACGTGGAGATCGCCGCCCCGAACAAGCACGTGCTGCTGGCGGCGCAGGGGGCTTACCTGAAGCTTGAGGGCGGCGACATCGAGCTGGGAGCGCCGGGCAGGGTCGAGTTCAAGGCATCGAAGCGTGAACTGACGACGCCGAAGGCGGCCAGCGGGCAGGTGCCGTTGTTCGGAGAGGCCGAACCGAAGTTCTGCGACTACACCGCGCGTCAAGCCGAAGCAGACGGCGCTGCCACGGTGCCAATGGGCGGATGATGGCACTGGAGCGACTCCACGACCTGGGTTACCGGGAACTGTTCGGCCACGACTTCGCGCTGATCAATCCGGTGCGGGTGCGTGAAGAGCGGTGGCAGGACCTGCCGGTCGTGCCCCTGCGCGCGCCGGCGTTCGACGCACAGCCCCACCTCGTGCCCCGGCTGCTGCCGTTGGCGGCGCTCAATGCTGACCAGCAGGTCGAGCTGCTCAAGCGCAACGACCGCCAGTGCGTGGAAGCCGGCCAGCCGATGTTCTGCGCCCTGCTTGCGAGCCCTGCCGAAACCCGATCCCTGGCGGCCAGCCTCGGTAGCAGGATGCTGCTGGATGCGCCTACGGGTCAGACGGTGTGGCTTCGCTTCCATGATCCGAGGGTGTTCAGTGCGCTGGCGTGGTGGCTGGACCAGGATCAGATTGGATGTCTGATGGGGCAGGTGCAGGGCTGGGCCTGGTACGAACCCAGGGACGCCAACTGGCACCGGCTGAAATGTCCGTCCGTCTCGGGGCCGCGGCGGTTGAGGCTCAACAAGGAACAATGGGATCGGCTTGAACGCCAGCCCCTGGTCAACCGTACCCTGAAGGAGTCGGGACGTACGCCGCCGTTGGGCCAATCGTTGAGAAACCTGGTTGAGCTTGTTGATGCCCAGCTCATCCGTGCCGCAGCAAGTGGCTTGGCTGAAGCAACCGACCTGTCCCGCTTCGCTGCAATGACGGCGCGACACGGTGAAACCTGGATCACCCACCCGGTTGCAGCGCGTGCCCTGAGCGCCGCGGCCGAAGGGCGGCAGACGCTGGCAGCCGGGCTGGCAAGCCTGGGGCATGCCGAGTTGCAACAATGGGCGCGCGCGAGCGCTGTGCACAAGGAGGAGCACGCATGAACACTTCATCAGGGCAGGCAGGGACTGCGGACAAGCCACACCGTTGCCCCGCCTGTACGGTAATCGGGCTGCCGATCATGCCGTTGCGTTATGGCGTGGCGTGGGCGGGGGACGACGTGCCCGATGAGGAGCGCGCTCCCCGGCTCGTGGCTCCCTTTGAAGCTTCGGCTTACCCCGAGCTGGGAACCGGAAGCGCGCTGTACACGCTTCGCCAGCTGCGAGGCGGATATCTGTACGTATACGAGGAAGCGACCGAAGAATGGGCCGGGTATGAAGTGAATGATGCGGGCCGCCTTGATCGATTTGAAATCGACGACGGACCGCTGGCCAGCGAAAGTCCGGATGACGCAGCCAGATGCAGTCGGAATGCGTCGCTGGCACTTGCAAACTGCATCCAGATCCAAAACGCAGGGAACGCAACAAAAGTCTGGATGGCGTTCAGCCAGACTCGGTGGACGCCTGCGGTGAAGGCGCGATATGACGTCGATTCATATCGACAAAAGCACATGCGCTGTATCGACGCTTCTGCGTGGATCAATAGCGGCGGGGATGCTGTCCAGCCCCACGTGCGTCCGCTCTCGGATGTGCTGGAACAGCTTCCGGAATACTCGCTGGGCCGGCAGGATCACCAGTACTACGACAACGAGGAAGCGCAGGCCAACAAAACCTGGGTCGGCGCGGGCGCCATGGCCGCAGTTCAGGCGGTGCGCTCTCCGGTCTCATTCGAGTTCTCGCCTTATTCCATTGGGAACGGGTCGAGAGCGCACTTCACGGGCGTGTTGTGGGGCAGCCAGCCGGATGACCCGGCGCCGGATCCGCCGCCGTTGATGGTGGCGCTTGATGATCCCGTGGGCGTTGCGGCCGAACTGGCCGCGCTGATGAACTGGCGGCTGGAAAATTTTCTGCATGAACCCGGCCGCATCCGTCCGATGGCGGTCTCGGCGGCAATTCAGCAGCTGCGCGATTCCGTGGAACACCAGGCGGAGCTGAAAGCCGCAGATGCGGTGAGTAGCGCTCAGGCCGACCTCTCCGCCTACGCGGAAATGCGTGGCGGTCCCGGTGTCGGCGCCATGGCAACCGAGGGGCTGGAGCTGAAGCCTGCGGACCTGGCCAATATCCGGAGGGGGGCGTGGAAAAATGGCGGGTACCTCGAGAAATACGCTGAAGACCAGCGAGGGGCGTGGCAGGAAAGCCACGAAGCGGAACTCAAGGTGCTTGATGCGGTGGTGCTCAAGCCGCTGACGGATGCGCATGTCGCCCTGCTGAAGGGCGAGAAATTGCAGGCACACCTGAACTGCAACCACGACCCGGATGACATTCAAAGTGGCGCTGGTTACTTGGGAGCGGTGCTGTCATGCATCGTCGGCACCACCGACAAGGAGCCGCAGGCAAAGTTGTACGAAGAGTGGTTTGAGGCATCCCCTCGGGATCGCGACAACCTGCTGCTGCGGGCGTTTTCCCTCAATCAGGACCGGATCGCAGCCGAGGTGGCTGCGACCGCTGAATCCACCGGCAATCTAAAGGCCGCGAAGCTGCCGTGGGACAAACTCTTCTCGTTGTATGGCGAGGCATCCAAGCAGCTTGGGGCGGATACGCTGGACGCGTTCATGGCTCTTCTAGTGCGCGAGACGTTGGCCCCGGCCGCAAAAACGATATCCAAGGTCGTCGATGGTGCGCCCAGGCTGTACGGTTTGGCGGCCTGGGGCATGGTGGCAGACTTGCCCCTGGAGTGGGTGCCCATAGAGGGCTCCAGCGACCAGATCGTGCGTTCCGTGATGCTCACATTCCAGCGCGAACTCGGTTTTCGCAAAGGGTCCAGTGCGGTGCGCTCAGAGCTGCGTCGGCTGCAGATCTACGGCGTCAACTCCAGACAGAAGATCACCACGGGGTTCATTGGCCTGCAGCGGGACGGAAATTTGATTACCCGTGCGCAATTGAGCGCTAAGCGGGGTAATTTCCTGGAGACAAGATTGCTCGGTTGGCGCACGACCATGGACACCAGCGTGAGGACGGGTGTCGGCGCGAGTCTTCTGTCGTCCCTTGCTTTGTTCCAGCTATATCGGGATGCCACGACCGGCATGCGCCATCAACGGGTGGAATCATGGACTCGCTTTGCTGCGACTGCGACCGGTTCAGTTGCGGGGGCTGTTGAGGCCGCCGGGACGGCGCTGGATAACATGAGTGATCGGAGTCTGCGATACGCTAGGCACGTGAGATTGTGGACGGTCATGAGGGCAGGCGGAAGGGCCGTGGGTGTGGTGGCGGGTGTGGTGATGGCGTTTCTGGATTTCAGGCGGGCTTGGGAGGAGCGCAAAGAAGGTAATTCCGCCCTCGCCGGAGCTTATCTAATATCCGGAGTTTCTGGGGCGGTCTTGGCGTTTGCCATTGTAGCCACTGCTGTTTTTATCGGAGTCATCGCGTTCGTGGCGCTTATTTTGGCATCTGTTTTTATTCTGTGGGCATCCGATAGTGCCGGTCATGACTGGCTAAAGCGTTGCCTGTGGGGATGCTTGGATGATGGGCAGAAATATCAAGGTCTTGACGTTGAAATGGAAGAGTACAAGCTTGCCCTGAGGACGGTTTGATGGCCGGTTACACTGGGTTAATTAAAAAATATCCGGTTAACCGGCTATTGACGAAACAGGATCGTAAGTATCATTTGGCTCAAGGTGAGCGTCTGGATCTAAGCCCTTATCCGGACATAGTTATTGTTAAAGTCAACTCGACCTATCTAGAGGTTGTGGATAAATATTTTCAAGGGAAAGGATTATTGTCCTTGATGGTGCTGGCTTTTTCCACCATGGTTTTTGGTTTTGGAGCGGCGTTTTTCATCTCTTCTATGAATCCGCCCGCGCACATCCGTTCCCCGGGGGAATATGTGGCCTTTGGGGTAGTCGCGGGTGCAGTTCTCTTTTCGTTTGGCCTTGGTTTGATATGGTTCGGCCGTGTCGAATGGCGTGGCTACACGCACTACCCCATCCGCCTCAACCACAAGACTCAGATGGTGCACGTGTTCCGCAAGGACGGCAGCGTGTTGAGCGTGCCGTGGGCCGATCTCTACTTCACCCTGGACTACGACTTCAGCTATTTCCGGTTCTGGCACATCCACGGCCATGTGCTGGCCGAGGATCGGGAGACGGTTCTGGAGACCTTCGCGCTGGGCATGAGTGGGGATGTCGATCCCGTTGGTCTGCAACTGCTCCACAGGCACTGGGAGTTCTTCCGTCGCTACATGGCCGAAGGTCCGGAGTCGGTGGCCAGCTACGTCCGGAACGCGATGCCCGTGGATGGCAAGCGTGAATCATTCCGGTCCGGATACGAGGTGATCATGTCAGAGCTTCGTCATGATCATCCCATCGCAGATGCGATCCGATTCGTCCTGTGGCCATTCTTCTTCCTGCAGTCACTGGTTCGGTGGGTGGTCATGCGCACCAGCAAAATGCCACGCTGGCCGGAGGAGATCGAGGCGGTGAACAAAGTTTCCCCCAATGATCCCTACGACATCGATTCCCGGATCAACCCACCGGAGCTGCGCTGACGAATCAGTCGTCCCAGCTTTCCAACTTTTGATCTACGAGCGTATTCTCCAGCGCCACGTAGGCAGGAATCCCATTCCGCCCATACGGCGGATACGCCTCGCCGCGGATCAGCGGTTCCAGGTATCTCCGCGCCGAGGCGGTGATGCCGAAGCCGTCTTTGCGCAGGAATGCCGCCGGCACCTTCTTCTCGCGGTTGGCGATGCGACTGAGCGGGGCAGGTTCGATCTTCCAGCGGTAGGGGCTGTCGGAAGTGCGCTTGATGGCCGGCATGGTGGCGTTCTTGCCCTCCAGCGCCATTTCAACTGCAGCCTTGCCGACTGCCATGGCCTGGTCCAGGTCGGTCTGGGAGGCGATGTGGCGGGCGGAGCGCTGCAGGTAATCGGGCATGGCCCAGTGGACTTTCAGGCCCAGTTTGTCCTGGACCCTGCCTGCAAGATACGGAGCGACGCCGCCGAGCTGGGTGTGACCAAAGGAGTCCTTGCCACCGCCGGCGTCGGCAACGAAGCTGCCATCTGCGGTGCGGATACCTTCGCTGGCCACCACGACGCACCAGCCCACGCGATCCACCACCTGCTGCACGCGGGCCAGGAAGTCAGCCTCGTCGTAGCTGCGTTCGGGGAAAAGGATGATGTGCGGTGCCTGGTCGGGCCCGTTGCCGGCCAGCCCGGCGGCGGCGGCGAGCCAGCCGGCGTGTCGGCCCATGGCCTCGTAGACGAAGACCTTGGTGGAGGTGTCGGCCATGGCGGCGACGTCCAGGGCGGCTTCGCGCACGGAGACGGCGGTGTATTTGGCAGCCGAGCCGAAGCCGGGGCAGCAGTCGGTCAAGGCCAGGTCGTTGTCGACGGTTTTGGGCACGCCGATGCAGGTCAGCGGGTAGTCGAATTCAGCGGCCAGCTGTGAGAGTTTAAGCGCGGTATCGGCCGAGTCGTTGCCGCCGTTGTAGAGGAACCAGCGCACGTCGTGGGCGCGCAGCACATCGATCAGGCGGGCGTATTTCGCGCGGTCTTTGTCCAGGCTGCCAAGCTTGTAGCGACAGGATCCGAACGCGCCGCCGGGGGTGTGGGCCAGGGCGCGGATCGTTGCTGCGCTCTCGCGGCCGGTGTCAATCAGCTCCTCACGCAGCACGCCCAGGATGCCGTTGCGTCCGGCAAGGACCTTGATCCGGCGCGCGCGGGCCGTGGAAATGACGGCCGAGGCGGTGGCGTTGATGACGGCGGTGACGCCGCCCGATTGGGCGTAAAGCAGCGTTCCCTTGGGCATATGAAGTCCATATCGGTGATGAAGTGGCCGGAGGCGTCCGGCCGATGCAGTAAACTGGCGCCCGCAGGCGCCCGGGGAGCAGTCTATCGCCACCCTCGTGCCGTCGGGATTCACGCATTCGAACAGATCGAGGAGCGACAAGATGCGACTGGTACTTTTGGGGGCCCCGGGGTCGGGCAAGGGAACGCAGGCCGCGCGCCTCAGGGAGCAGCTGGGCGTCCCGCACATTTCCACCGGCGATCTGCTGCGCGCCGAAGTAGCCGCGGGCAGCCCGTTGGGACTGCAGGCCAAAGAGGTGATGGCCCGGGGTGACCTGGTGTCCGACGACATCCTGCTGGGCATGCTGGAAGACCGGCTGGCGCGCGACGACGTGCGCAGCGGGTTCATCCTGGACGGCTATCCGCGCAACCTGGCCCAGGCGGCGGCGCTGGGCGAGCTGCTGGAACGGCTCGATCAGCCGTTCGATGCGGCCGTGCAGCTGGAAGTGGACAACGAACTGCTGATCGATCGCCTGGCCGGTCGGGCCAAGGCCGAGGGCCGTTCTGACGACAATCCGGAATCGGTGCGCAAGCGTCTGACGGTGTATGACGAACAGACCGCCCCGGTGATCGAGTTCTACCGCGAGCACGGCCAGCTGACGGTTGTGGACGGCGTCGGCGGATTGGATGAGGTGTTCAACCGTATCCTGGCCGCCATCGGCGCCGGCAAGACCGCCGCCTGAGTCATGACCGGCCCGGTGGCCAGCCGCTGGTGGCGCTGGCTGCGGGGAACCGGGCCGCTTGAGATCCTGCCTGGCCGGCCGCTTCCGGCCGCGATGGCCTGGCTGTTTGCGCTGGCACTGAGCTGCGCCGTAGCGGCCGGCGCACCGCCACGTCAGGCCATGGCCGCCGTGGTCACCGGGCTGATGGTGGAAGCGCTGCTGATTGTCGCTGTCCTGCTTGTCGCGCGTCGGCGCCACCTGTTGGCGCAGGCGCTGCAGGCGGCGGGCCTGTTGGCCGGTCTGCGAAACCTGCTGCTGGCCCCCGTGGTGGGGCTGCTGTTCGTGGCTGGGGAAGGGGCCGGGCCCGGCACGATCCTGGCGCTGTTCGTCCCGTTGGGGCTCGCCACGGTATTGGCCATGGCCTGGCTGGTGCGACGTTACATGGCCCTTTGGAAGCAGGCGCTGGGGACCACGCCTGCTGCGGCCGGCGGACTGTTGTTGGGACTCGCGCTGGCTCTGTTGCTCGCCGAAGCCGTGCTGGCGCGGGCATTCCCGATGCCCGGAGCCGCGTCGGGTAAAGTGCATTCAGGCTCCCAAGCTCAAGGAAACCAAGTCTCTTGAAGATCCATATCCTCGGCATCGCCGGGACTTTCATGGGCGGCGTTGCCGCGTTGGCGCGCGAATCCGGCACTGAAGTCGAAGGCAGCGACCAGGCGGTCTATCCGCCCATGTCCACCCAGCTCGAGCGCCTGGGCATCACGCTGCATCAGGGCTACCGGCCCGAGCACATCAGCCCCGATGCCGACCAGGTGATCGTCGGCAACGCCCTGTCGCGAGGTAACCCCGCGGTCGAGGCCCTGCTGGATTCCGGCCGTGGCTACACGTCCGGGGCACAGTGGCTGGCTGAGCATGTATTGCCCGGCCGCACCACGATTGCCGTCGCCGGGACCCACGGCAAAACCACCACCAGCACCATCCTCGCCTGGCTGCTTGAGGCCGCCGGGCGCGATGCAGGCTTCCTGATTGGCGGCGTCCCGGATGATTTCGGCGTCTCCGCCCGTCTGGGCAGCGATCCGGTGTTCGTGGTTGAAGCCGACGAATACGACACGGCCTTCTTCGACAAGCGCAGCAAGTTTGTGCACTACCGGCCGAAGATCGCCGTGCTGAACAACCTCGAATTCGACCACGCCGATATCTTCCCGGACCTGGCCGCGATCGAGCGCCAGTTCCACCACATGGTTCGTACCGTTCCGGGCGCAGGCCGGCTGCTGGTCAACGGCGAGGACGCCAACCTGGCGCGGGTCCTGGACATGGGCTGCTGGACCCCGGTGGAGCGGTTCGGCATCGACGGCGACTTCGATTGGAACGCGCGCCTGGTGGAAGCCGATGGCAGCGTGTTCGAGGTCCTGCGCGACGGTGTTGCACAGGGCACGGTGCGCTGGCCGCTGCTGGGGCGGCACAACGTCATGAATGCGCTGGGCGCGATCGCCGCGTGTGCGGCGGTGGGCATTGAACCGGCGCAGGTGATCCCGGCGTTGGAGCGCTTCAACAGCGTCAAGCGGCGCATGGAGCGGATCGGCGAAGTGGATGACATCGTGGTCTACGACGATTTCGCCCACCACCCGACGGCGATCGCCACCACCCTGGCCGGGCTGCGCGCCAGTACGCCTGCGGGCCGGATCGTTGTGGCGATGGAGCCGCGCAGCAATTCAATGCGCCTGGGAGCGCACGCTGATGCCCTGGCTCCGGCGTTCGACGACGCCGACGCGGTGGTATTCCTGCATCGGCCGGAGCTGGCCTGGGATGCGGACAAGGTGGTGGACGCTGTGCGTGGCCAGGCGACCGCCGTGGCCGACGTGGACGAACTGGTTGCCAAGCTGGTGACGCTGGTCGGTCCGGGTGACCGGGTGGTGTTCATGTCCAACGGTGGGTTTGACGATGCACCGCGGCGGTTTTTCACAGTCCTGCAGGAGGCCCGTACGGCAGCCAGGTGATGGATACCCGGGCGGCTGATCCGGAGGTTGATGATGACGACACAGGCAGATTTGCCACTGTTTCCACTGCATACGGTGCTGGTGCCCGGCGCGGCGCTGGGGATCCGGGTGTTTGAACCCCGCTACCTGGATCTGGTGCGCGAGGTTGGGCGCAGCGGTGGAGGTTTCGGCGTGTGCATGATCGTGGAGGGCAGCGAGGCTGGCGCGGCGGCCACGCCAGCGGCGTGGGGCACCGAGGCGCTGATCGAAGATTTCGACCAGGGGCCGGATGGCGTGCTGGCGCTGCAGGTCCGTGGTGCGAGGCGATTCCAGGTGCAACGCACCCGGGTGCGCGACAACGGTCTGGTCATGGCCGACATCGACTGGGTCGTAGAGGATGAATCGCCCCGCTTACGCCCCGAGCACGCCCTGCTGGGCGAACTGCTGGTGCGGATCCTGGAGCAGACCGACGCTGATCTGAACGCCATCGCCAAGCCGCGGCTGCAGGAAGCCGCGTGGATCGGCTGGCGGCTGGCGGAGCTGCTGCCGCTGGTCAACGAACAGCGGCAGGGCCTGCTGCAGGAGCGGGATCCGCACGCCCGGCTGCAGTGGATCCTGGACTTTGTCTCCGAAAGCGAGCCCTGATCAGTCCGGGCTCATGCGGATCCGCAGGACCGACAGCCCCGACTGCGGATGCGGCTCCACCTGCGTGTCGAGCTCTTCCACCGCTGCGTGCAGTTGATCCCAGGCGCCATGCTCATCGACACGCGGCTGCCACAGTCCAAACAGGTTGAAGGGTCGCGTGTAGTGCAGTGTCTGCACCGTGCCCACCCACAGCGGCGTGCCATCGGTCAGCGCAGTCGGGGCACGCCACAGGCGCAACACCTGGGTCCGGTCCGGACCGGCGTCCCGGCGTAGAAGCAGGGCTTCGGCTTCGGTATCCAGGGTCGCGGGCAGGACCGGCTGTTCGGCCGGCGCCAGGTCGTCGTCCAGCAGGCCGAGCGTCGCGATCCAGCCCGCCTGCGGCTGCGCCACCCATCCCCGGGATTCCAGTTCGCGCTGCAATGGCTGCAGCGGTCCCGCGATCTGCACGTCCAGCGGCCAGCGCAGCTCATGGTCACGCTCGTTGCGCCGCGGCGGGAGCATACGCCAACCTTCCTGCCACCACTGTTGTGCGGTCATCGTTGCGGCCGGGGGCGGTGGGGACAGACTGGCCAGCATCGGGTCGATGGCGCGTGGAGCGTGCCACAGCGCGGCCACGGCAAACGTCAGATAGAAGATGACCGCCAGCGGCCGCATCCAGAACGAGCGGTTCACATGGCTGCGATAGGCCAGGCCCAGCACCAGCAGCCACACGACCCCCAGCAGCATGCCGCCCACCACGTCACTCAACCAGTGCGCGCCCAGGTAGATGCGGGCGAAGCCGAGCAGCGTGGCCACGATCCCCGAGACCAGATAGGGCCACACCCGCGAACGCCCCGGCAGCTCGCGGGCAATCAGCACGGCGAAGAAGCCGAAGGTGATGGTGGCCATGGTCACGCTCATGGACGGAAAGCCGAAGCTGCCGTGGGCCCTTGGCGGGGGCGGCATGCTGATCACCGCCTCCAGCAGCGCGGTCAATGCCACGCCGAAGCCGATTGCCGCCGCCCAGTGCGCCATCGCCATCCAGCGCCGCCGCCACGCCAGCCAGATCATGGCCAAGCCCGCCGCCGGCACCAGCACTTCGGCATTGCCGATCGATGCCAGGCCGGCCATCAGGCGATCGGCCAGCGGGTTGCGCAGCGTGGTCATGAAGGCGTGCACGTTCTGGTCGATGGCCAGCGGCTCGCCTTTCATCAACACCGTGGTGAGCAGGGCGAACCACGCCCAGCCGATGCCGATCAGCAGGACTGCCAGGATCGCCAGTGACGGCGACTCCGGCCGGCGCGGATCGATCAGCGCTTCGGCGTAGCGGCCCAGCCGCGGACGCGAACGGCTCCAGCGCAGCGCCCGCGCCAGCAGTTCACTGGTGCGGCCGTCAAACCAGCGCCAGGTGTAGAGCACGCAGGCCCAGACCAGCGCCAGCGCGGCCAGCAGGACCACCAGCACCAGCGCCAGCCGGTCGGCCACCGCCGCCACTGCTTCGTAGGAAGCGCCAAAGATCCAGCCCGGTGCCAGAAACACCGCCGCCCACGCCACCGCGGCAAGCGCGCTGAAGGGCAGGAAGCGACGCAGCTGCATCCGCAGCATGCCGGCAATCGCCGGGACAAACGGCCGTACTGCGCCCACGAACCGTGCCACCAGGATGCTTTTGACATCGTGGCGGCGGAACAGGTTTTCACCGCGGTCGAGCAGCTGCGGGTAGCGCCGGAATGCCCACAGCTCCCGCATCTGCGGTCCCCAGCGGCGACCGACCCAGTAGCTCAGCGCATCGGCGCTGAACGCCCCGGCGGCGGCGCAGGCAATGGCGTAGGGACCATCGATATGGCCGAGCCCAATCAGCGTGCCCACTGCAAACAGCAGCGGCATGGCCGGCACCACGATGCCCACGATCACCAGCGAATCGAGGAAGGCGATCAGGAAAATCACAGCGCCTGCAGCCACGGGGTGGGCGCTGACCCAGGTCAGCAGGCTGTCGAACCAGGCGTCATTCATCGCGCAATTATGGCAGCGCCCATTGCAACGCCGACTGCACCGCCGCGCTGCCGGCGGCGCGACCCTACAATGATGGAATGAACGAACAAGTCGCGACCGAAATCCAGGCGCTCAAGGCCGACAGCTTCGGCCGTATTTCGCTGATGCGCGGGCCGGCGGGATTATTCGTGCGGCGCGACCTGCGCCACGTGCCGCTGTGGCTGAGGCTGCCCGCGTGGTGGCTGGCCCGGCGCGAGGCGCGCGGGCTGGAGCAGGTGCGCGGCATGGCCGATGTGCCGCAGCTGCTGGCCTGGGATGGACGCCGGCTGGATCGCAGCTACATGGCCGGTGCGGCCATGTACCAGCGCCCGCCGCGTGGGGACCTGGCCTATTTCCGCGCTGCCCGCCGCAAGCTGCAGGAACTGCATCGCCGTGGCGTGGCCCACAACGACCTGGCCAAGGAAGCCAACTGGCTGGTACTGGAAAACGGTGGCCCGGCGATTATCGATTTCCAGCTGGCGGTGGTCGGTAACCCGCGCTCGCGCTGGATGCGGCTGCTGGCGCGCGAAGACCTGCGCCATCTGCTCAAGCACAAGCGCATGTACTGCCGCGAGCACCTGACGCCGGTGGAAAAGCGCGTGCTCAAGCGCCATTCCTGGGTGCGCGACCTGTGGTTTCGCACCGGCAAGCCGGTGTACCGGTTCATCACCCGCCGGATCCTCAAGTGGGAAGACAACGAGGGCCAGGGCCCCAAGCCATGATCCAGATCACGACCGCCAGCAGCGCGCAGGAGAACGCAGCATGACCACGCTCAAGGGCAAGACATTGTTCATCACCGGCGCCTCGCGCGGCATCGGCCGGGCCATCGCCCTGCGCGCCGCGCGCGATGGCGCCAACGTCGCCATCGTGGCCAAGTCCGGGGTGCCCAACCCCAAGCTGCCTGGCACCATCCACACCGTGGCCGCTGAAGTGCAGGCCGCGGGTGGTCGCGCGCTGGCGATCCAGTGTGATATCCGTGAAGAGGACCAGGTCCGCGAAGCGGTTGCCGCCACCGTGGCCGAATTCGGCGGACTGGATATCCTGATCAACAACGCCAGCGCCATCTGGCTGAAGGGCGTGCTGGATACGCCGATGAAGCGCTTCGACCTGATGCAGCAGGTCAACTCGCGCGGCACTTTCCTGTGCGCCCAGGCTTGCCTGCCGCATCTGCTGGAGGCGGACAACCCGCACATCCTCACCCTGGCCCCGCCGCCGTCGCTGGATCCCAAATGGTGGGGGCCGCACACCGGCTACACCCTGGCCAAGATGGGCATGAGCTTCGTCACCCTTGGACTCGCAGCGGAGTTCGGGCCGCGCGGCGTGGCGGTCAACGCGCTGTGGCCGCGCACGGTGATCGCCACCGACGCCATCCGCATGATCCCCGGCGTGGAAGCCGCCCGCTGCCGCACCCCGGAGATCCTTGCCGATGCCGCCCACGCGGTGCTGGTGCGCGAAGCCGCGGGGTTCTCGGGACAGTTCCTGATCGATGACGAAGTGTTGGCCGCAGCCGGCGTGAGTGACCTGTCCGGCTACGCGGTCGACCCCGCCCAACCGCTGCTGCCCGACCTCTTCCTCGATTCCTGAGACACCGGCACCAACCGGCGCGGGATGGGCCAGAATGTGGCCATTCCCACCTGCCTGATCGCGCCATGAGCCAGACCACCGATAACCTGCTGCCCCTGTCCGGCTACTACCTGCCGGTATATCGCCAGCGCGAAGTGGTGCTTGAGCGGGGCCAGGGAGCCCGGCTCTGGGACACCACCGGGCGGGACTATATCGACCTCGCCGCGGGGATCGCGGTGTGCAGCCTCGGCCACGGCGATCCGGATCTGCTCGCCGCGCTGACCGAACAGGCTGGCAAGCTCTGGCACACCAGCAACGTGTTCCACAGCGAGCCGCCGCTGCGTCTTGCCCAGGAGCTGGTGGAGGCCTCGCGCTTTGCCAGCCGGGTATTCCTGTGCAACTCCGGCGCGGAGGCCAACGAAGCAGCCATCAAGCTTGTTCGCAAGTGGGCTGCCGCTGAAGGACGCCCACCGGAGCGACGGGTCATCCTCACCTTCCGCGGGGGCTTCCACGGCCGCACGATGGCCACGGTGACCGCCACCGCCCAACCCGCTTACCAGGCCGGCTTCGAGCCGCTGCCGGGGGGCTTTCGCTACGTTGATTTCAACGACCTGGTGCAGGTTGAGATCGCCATGGCAGCCGGTGACGTGGCCGCGGTGCTGGTGGAACCGGTGCAGGGAGAAGGTGGGGTCACGCCGGCCGCGCCCGGTTTTCTGCGCGGGCTGCGTGAGCTGTGCGACCACCATCGTGCGCTGCTGGTGCTGGATGAAATCCAGTGCGGCATGGGGCGCACCGGCACCCTGTTCGCGCACTGGCATGACCAGATCGTCCCCGACGTGGTCACCCTGGCCAAGGCACTGGGTGGCGGGTTCCCGGTCGGCGCGATGCTGGCCGGCCCCAAGGTGGCCGAAGCCATGCAGTTCGGGGCCCATGGCAGCACCTTCGGCGGCAACCCGTTGGCGGCCGCGGTGGCCCGGGTGGCACTGCGCAAACTTGCCTCGCGCGAAGTGGCCAGCAACGTCTCGCGCCAGTCGGCGGCGCTGCGCAAGGGTCTGGAAGCGATCAATGCCGAGTTGGGGCTGTTCTCACAGGTCCGGGGGCGCGGGCTGATGCTGGGCGCTCAGCTGACCCCGGCCCATGCTGGTCGCGCCGGCGAAATCCTGGATCTCGCCGCCGCCAACGGTTTGCTGCTGCTGCAGGCCGGGCCCGATGTGCTGCGCCTCGTGCCGGCGTTGACCATCAATGATGGTGAAGTGGCTGAAGGCCTGGCGCGATTGCGCCAGGCGTTGTCCACTCTCCCGTAGGTCGGGGCTACGCCCCCGACACCCCGCGAATCATCCGTCGCGGCGTTCACTGCGTGTCATGCAATCCTCGCGTCGGCCGCATAGGGCCGACCTACGCAGCTACGACCCGGCAGCTACGACCCGGAACGCCTTGCGCGCGGCTTCCAACGTCGCCTCGACCACCGCTTCGTCGTGGGCGCTGGAGATGAAGCCCGCCTCGTAGGCGGACGGTGCCAGGAACACGCCGCGCTCCAGCATCGCGTGGAAGAAACGCTTGAACGCATCGGTGTCGCAGGCGGTCGCGCCGGCGTAGGTGTCCACCTGTTCGCTGCTGAAAAACAGCCCGTACATCGCGCCAACGCGCGTGGTGGTCAGCGGCACGCCGGCATCGCGCGCTGCGGCTTCAAAGCCATCGCACAGTGTGTTGGCAGTCGCTTCCAGCCGATCGTGGAAGCCCGGTTCCTGCACCAGTTCCAGCATCGCCAGCCCGGCGGCCATTGCCACCGGGTTCCCGCTCAGCGTGCCGGCCTGGTAGATCGGGCCGGCCGGGGAGATCTGCTCCATCAGGTCGCGACGGCCGCCGTAGGCACCCACCGGCATGCCGCCGCCGATGATCTTGCCGAAGGTGCTCAGGTCCGGGGTCACGCCATAGCGCGCCTGCGCGCCGCCCAGCGCCACCCGGAAACCGGTCATCACCTCGTCGAAAATCAGCAGCGCGCCGTGCTTCGTGCACAGCTCGCGCAGGTGCTGCAGGTAGCCTTCCCGCGGTGGCAGGCAGTTGGCGTTGCCGACGACGGGCTCGATGATCACCGCGGCCACTTCGCTGCCGATGTCATCAAACAGCTGCGTCGCGCCTTCGAAATCGTTGTAGCTGATGGTCGAAGTCAGCTCGCTCAATCCGGCCGGCACGCCCGGTGAAGTCGGCACGCCCAGGGTCAGCATGCCGCTGCCGGCCTTGACCAGGAACGAGTCGCCGTGGCCGTGGTAGCAGCCTTCAAACTTGACGATGCGCTGGCGCCCGGTGGCGCCGCGCGCCAGGCGGATTGCCGACAGCGTGGCCTCGGTGCCGGAGTTGACCATCCGCACCATCTCGCAGGACGGTACCAGCCGGCTGATGGTTTCAGCCATGGTCACCTCGGCCGGGCACGGGGTGCCGAACGAGAGGCCGTTGCCGATCGCTTCCGCCACCGCCTCGCGCACCTTCGGGTGGTTGTGGCCGACGATCATCGGCCCCCACGAGCCCACGTAGTCGATGTAGCGGTTGCCATCCACGTCATGCAGGTACGCGCCGTCGGCACGTTCCACGAAAAAGGGTTCGCCGCCCACCGAGTTGAAGGCGCGTACCGGCGAGTTGACGCCGCCCGGGAGCAGGCGCTTGGCGCGGGAGAACAGGGCCTGGGACTTGTCGTGCTTCATGGAGAGGGTTCCTGGGAGATGGGGGAGCGCCTTGCGGCGGGAATGATGGCCGGCAGCTGCGGGCGGTCAGGCATCGAATGCCCGGCGCAGGGACTGCGCGGAAGCGCGCGGGTCGGGAGCGTCGAAAACGGCACCGATCACCGCAATCAGGTCCGCGCCGGCGGCCACCAGCGCTGGAGCATTGTCGGCGTTGATCCCGCCAATCGCCACTCGGGGCAGACCCAGCGCGCCGGCTTCACGCAGCAGGGCCGGGCTGGCGCGGCGGCTGGTGGTCTTGCTGGAGCTGGGGAAGAAAGCGCCAAAGGCCACGTAGTCGGCGCCGGCGGTGGCCATCTGTTGTGCCCGCTCGAGGTCGTCATAGCAGGAGATGCCGATGATGGCCGATTCCCCCAGCAGAGCCCGAGCGGCCGCGATTCCCCCATCATCCTCACCCAGATGCACGCCGTCTGCATCGCACGCACGGGCGAGCTCGGGGTCATCGTTGATGATCAGCGGAACGCCCGCTTCGGTGCATAGCGTTCTCAACGCAGCCGCCTGGGTGTGGCGCAACCCGGCATCGGCTGCCTTGTTCCGGTACTGCAGCCAGGTGGCCTGGCCGATTACCTCGCGCACCCGATCCAGCAGGCGCGGGGTATCGCATTCATCCGGGGTGATCAGGTACAGGCCGCGCGCGGCGGCTGACTTGTTGTTCATGTGACGGTTTCCGTGGCGCGGCAAGCGGTGGGACAATGTCCGCTTCTTCAGCCGCAACAGGACCCATTATCAGATGAACGCCACCGCCACGCAGACTGCTTACCAGACCTGGATGTGCGTGGTTTGCGGATTCATCTATGACGAGGCCGCCGGCATGCCCGAAGAAGGCATCGCCGCAGGAACGCGCTGGGAGGATGTGCCTGAGGACTGGACCTGCCCCGACTGCGGCGTGACGAAGGACGATTTCGAGATGATGGCCGTCTGACGCAGCAGCTTTCGCGCGGTCGCCCGTTCGCGCGAGCGCCCGGTGACTCAGTTCAACCGGGCGCTACCGCTGCTGGCTTCGGTCAGCGATGCATGAACCTGGCGGGCATCGCCCGCGCCCGGGTCAAGCAACAGGTAACGCCCCAGGTCCGCACGCGCACCGTGGCGATGACCCAGGTGCAGGTATCCCATGCCGCGATCGCGCAACGCCGCGGGATTGTCCGGGGCCAGTTTCAGGATCCGGTCCGCGCTTCGCACCGCGCGCGCCCAGTCGCCGTCCTGCGCGTACAGCCCATGCAGGTTGCGCAGCATGCGGACCAGGATGCTGCGGTGCGATGCCGGGTTCAGCACCTGATGCAGGGCCTTGTCGTCTATCTGCGTCCCGGCAAGATGGGGCTGGATCCGTTCGCGCAGCTCGTCCGCATCCAGCGGGCGGCCCCGGTTGAACGGGTCCATCACCAGCATGCCGTCATCGACCGGCAGCCGAACCAGGAAGTGACCGGGGAAGGAGACGCCCTCCAGCGGCATGTCCAGCCGTCGCGCCACTTCAATCTGCACGACCGCCAAGGAAATCGGAATGCCCAGCCGGCGCTCGAACACCTCGTTGAGATAGCTGTTGCGCGGATCGTAGTACGCGTCGTGATTGCCGGTGTAGCCGAGCTCATCGAACAGGTATTCGTTGATGGCCAGCATCCGCATCGGCCACGGCTCGATCGCCTGCACCTTTGGGCGCAGCTGGGTCACGTGCTGCGCCAGCATCTGTTCGTAGTAGTGCGGCTCCAGCTCCGGGTACTCGTCGCGCGCAATCAGCAGGGAGGTGCCGAGCAGGGGAATGTCGGCGTCATCCAGTGTGGCCAGCGCGTTCCAGTCGGGCAGAAGAAGATCAGTGCTCATGCTTCAAAGATCGGGTCCGTGGGTGGGCCGGTACAAGGATGGACGGTGCAACGGTTCAGTCCGCAACCGGGATGCCCGGACCAAAGTGCATCGGGGCGCCATCCTCCAGCTGCAGTCGCGCGGCTTCCCCCGCGTTGAGTTCCAGTACGTAGAGCGCGGGAGCGCGGCTGGGATAGGACGGGCAGCGATAGTCGGCCGAGCAGGGCGGCACATCGCGCTGCTGTGACACCAGCTTGCGGTCGCGGTCGAAATACAGGATGTCCAGCGCGATCAGCGTGTTCCGCATCCAGTACGCCTGCGGCTCTTCCCGATCATGGATGAACAGCATGCCGGCGCCAGCGGGGAGCTGATCGCGAAACATCAGCCCGCGTGCCCGCTGTTCATCAGTGGCGGCGATTTCCACCGTGAAGCGCTCGCCGCCAACCTCGACCCAGTCGCCACCGCTTGCACAGCCACTTGATAGCAGGAGCGCCAGGACAGGTAGAAGCCGGGTGAACAGGGAGCGGGATACAGACATGAGGGGTGGTCCTTGATGGTGTGCGAGGAACGATCAACCATGGCCGCGACGGCGGTCAAGCGACTGGCAGCCGGGCAAATGGCGGGGCGGGCGCAACCCCTTCCTTCTTTCGTTGAACTTGTGCACAATGCGCGGCCCGCAACGGACAGCGGCCGGCACAGCCCGGCGGACCTGAGCGGGAGAAGAACGCAACTGCTTCACGAGGTGTTGACGTTCTTCAAAACCGCGCTAGAATGTGCGGCTCGCTCCCCGAACAGTCACCGACTGAACAGGGAGCGGCGGAAGAAAGTCACCCTCACGAGGTGTTGACAGAAACCAAATCCGCGCTATCATGTGCGGCTCCCCTCGAGAACTTGCGAGGGGTTGGGATCCAGGCGCTGAGGCCTGTTCCCGGGTTCTTTGACAGTGTGCGCAGGTGACTTGTGCGGGCGTCTGGCAGGTGGGTGACCATCCACAAAATGCAGACGTTTGTCACAAGAGCAACAAAGATTCAAATGCATGCAAATGCAAGCGAGTAATTGGGGCTCAGGTAACGACGACTGCACTCAAGACTTAAGGGCTTCGGCCCTGCAAGACTTAAGTGAAGAGTTTGATCCTGGCT